>JACDCA010000738.1 GCA_013694635.1 Acidobacteriota bacterium
GGCGTCGTTGCGAAGGCGCTCATCGATGCGGCAAACGACGCCGGCGGCGCCGACAACGTTACCGCAGTCTACGTGGAAGGGCCTCGGTTCGCCGCCGTTCAGCAGGGTACTCGTTCCGGCAGAAGTCAGTCAGGAAGCCGGGCCGCGTGGCTGATCCTGGGCACCTTGCTCGGCTTCGGGATGGGACTCGGGATACCTTTTCTCACGGCGTTCGACATACCCCTCCTGCCCCGGCGCGCGCGGACGTTGGTGGTCGGTGGAATCGGGGCGGATCGCTTCGCCACGATCGGCGCGGCGCTTGATGCTGCACGGCCTGACGATGTCGTCCAGCTGGAGCCGGGTGCGTACCCTGAGGCTCTCGTATTGCCCGACGGTGTCGATCTGGTCGCTAAGGAGCCCGGAACGGCCGTGTTAGTTGCGCCGCCTTCGAGTCCGAAGTGGGTGGCGCTGAGCATCAATGGCCGGCTCGGCAGCCGGGTGTCAGGTCTGCGCGTGCGCGGGCAGCCCGACGCTCCAATGACGATCGGCCTGCATCTCGCCGGCCACAACGTGGTCATCGACGACCTCGGGATCGAGGGAAACATCGGGGTTGGTGTTGACGTCGAAGGTGACGGGGCTATTGTCGTTCGCGGTTGCCGGTTCTCGGAAGTAGCCGGCGTACCGCTGAGAATCGGAGCCAAGGCACGACCTGTGATCCGGCAGAGTCTTTTCGTGCGACCCGCCAGTGGGGAGCAGCGCGCGGCGATCGAGATTGCCGCCGAGGCCACGCCGGAGCTCGTCGACAACCTGCTCGTCGGCTATGGCGACGGTGCCCAGCCCTCTTCCGGCTATTGGACGCCATCGCGAATCCAACAGCTGTTTCGCGGGAACTACCGGATCCGCACCGCAGATCCGGCGCGGTAAAAGCGTGCCACACGACATGATCACCGCCCTCAACTGGACGCTCGGGCCTTATCGCATCGCGCGAGAGATCGACCGGGGGCAATTTGGCACCGTCTACGAAGCCAGCGACGCCCACGGCCGGCAGATCGCGTTGAAGCTGGTCCCGGTCCACGGCACCGACAGCGACGAGAAGGTGTCTGCCGAGTGCCAGGGTGCGGCCCTTCAGCAGCGCTTCAGCCGGACCTACAGCCACATGGTGCCGGAGGTCCTCGATCATCAGAGAATCGATCCGTATTACGCCATCGCAATGGAGCTGGTGAGCGGTGAACCGCTCACAGCCGTGATCAAAGCGGGGAGAGTTCCGGCCCACCGCGCCGCGACGATCGCGCGGGAGATCAGCCACTTCCTGGAAAAGGCGCACGAGTTCACGATCAACATCGACGACCAATCGGAAACGCTCATCGTGCACGGCGACTTGAAGCCGGCCCACATCCTGCTCCTTGGCGACGGCAGCATTCGCGTGCTCGACTTCGGCATCGCCAAGGCGCTGGCCGCACGCAAGGCGGCAACGACGAACAAATGGGGATCGGTCGACTACGCATCGCCGGAGCGCCTCGAATCGGGGCGCGTGAACGAGCAGGTCGATTTCTGGTCGCTGGGCGTGATTCTGTTCGAGATGCTATCGGGCTGCCGCCCGTATCTGCACTACGAGCACAATCAGAGCCGGCTCGAGACGGCCATCCGCCGCCAGGAGCCCCGGGTGCGGGTGCCGCCCGATGTGGATCCCCGCCTGACCGCCATCGTCGACAAGCTGCTGGCATCGCAGATCGAGCGGCGCTATCAGTCGGCGAGCCAGATCACGGGCGACCTGAACGCGTTTCTCAATGAGCAGCCGGTTGCAGCGGCGGCCGAAGCGGCGCGCGCCGATCAGGCGACGCTCCGAATCCCGCTGCAGGCGGGCGCCATTCCTCGAAGTGAATCGACCGTCGCCACAGAGCCACTGCCTTCGCTGCAGGCGTCCGTGCCCGATTCGACATCGCCAGCCGCTGGCGCGCTGATCCCGGCTACCGAAGCGCTCCCGCGCGTCGGCCCCGTACTACCGTCGGCTGCGCCGCCTGTCGGTGTCGCCCAACGCTACAGGCCAGCAAGTGCCGCGGTTCTCAGCCTGCTCATCCCGGGCATAGGGCAGATTTACAACCGCGACTATCTGCGCGGCGTCTTCTGGCTCATCATCACGCCCGGCTTCTGGATTGGTTCAGCGGGGCTGTTCGGGTGGCCGTTTCATCTCATCTCGTCCTACACCGCGTACCGCCGCGCGAAACGCAGCCCTAAAGGGCTGGACTACGGTATCGCCACGAAGCCGGCGGCGCCATCGACTGTCTCGACGCCATCAGCTGTCGTGAACGCATCCGCTGTCGCGGCGCCATCGCCCCCAAAGCGCGTCTCTTTTCTGCGTCGACGCGCTCCTGTCTTCATCTTCGTGTTCGTCGTGCTGCTGGTGATTCTGATTCTCGCCGCGTTAGTGACGCCGGAAGGCATTTCCCTGGTTCGAGGACAGCAGCTTCGAGAGCAGGTGGCGGGCCTCGAGGCGTCCGATGTCGGCGGCGTCCGCGACGCCTATCGACGTGTCCGTCGTTCGCCGTTCGGGCTTGGCGCCGCGCTCGTGTCAGAGCCGTTGAAGAAACGCCTGGTGGACCTCGCCGACCGTACCATTCTCGAGTTTCGCGCTGACACACCAGCGCTGTCTTACGCGGATTGGGAACACGCGCGTGACAGCCTCGACCTGGCGAGGGAGATCGCGCCGTCAGACACCCGTGTGGCGGCAAAGCGCCAGTACGTGCTGGGGCATCTTGCGAGGCTCGGGCCGAACAGTCGGGCGAATGTGGACCGCGCCATCCGGCTTCTGCGCGATTCGGCCCGCCTTGATCCGTCTTCCCCGGATCCGTATCTGGGGCTTGCGGCTATCCACGCGTATTCCACTCACGATCTTCCGGCGTTGACGCAGTCGATTGACGACGCCGAGGCGCGCGGCTACAAGCGAGGCCGACGCGAACGCGCCGAGCTCGGCGACATCCACAAGGTTCTTGCCGATCGCGCCCGCAATGACGCGCGGAAAGTGTCTGGAGAAGAGCGCGTCGGTCAGCTCCAACGTGCGGTCCAGAGCTACACACAGTGCATCGAGCAGCTCGATGGGCTGCAGCTGGGCGCCTCCGAGCGGTCCCTCACCGACTGTCGGCGGCGTCTCGCCGCGGCGAGCGAGGACATCGAGCGCGAGAAGGCGCGGCAGCTCGACGCGATCTTTCGCCTGTCCTTCTCGGGGATCTGATGCGCGTAGTACAGGCGGAGCCCGTTCGCCGCTGGAGGCTCCCGGTCAGCTCGCTGTCGACCGGGCGCGCCGTTCGTGTCGAGCGCCTGGGGCTTGCCGTCACGTCGGTGGTGGTGCTCTTCGGTCTCGCCTTGGCCGTTAGAGAACAGACGGCTCCTTTCTCAAGCTTGAGAACTGAGCTCCAGTCGGGGCGGGTCATCGATCTTCACGCGATGAAGACCAGCGACGAGCTGGTCCCGCTGCTGACGATGTTTCCGGATCCTGCCGAACGGCGCGCCGTCGCAGCCGCCGTTCATGACCGCCTGGAAGGGCCGGCATCCGGACGATCGTTGACGCATGTCGGGGCATTGGCGGGTTTCACGATTCCGGCGCCGCGGATTCGGGCCGATCCCAGGCTCGCCGTGTTGAACGATCGCCTTCGCAGCCGGTCCGGCGCCGACGTCAACCTTTTCACGGCATCGGACATCGCGACGTTGAAGCCCGCCGTGGTCGTACGAACGCCGTCGGAGTATCGGCGGCGAATCCTCATCGCTATCGGGTTGTTCATCGCCGTGTTCTGGGT
>JACDCA010000754.1 GCA_013694635.1 Acidobacteriota bacterium
TCCAGTCGGATTTCTCGAGCGCCCGCAGGATGAAGTTGCGCTCGAACGTATCGCACGCCTCCTGGAACAGCGTCTCGGTGTTCTGCGCCGACGAGTCGAGCTTCGCGAAGTGATACTCGAGCGGCAGATCCTCGTCGATGATCCACTCCTTGTCGGTCACCGCAACCAGGCGTTCCATCAGGTTCTCGAGTTCCCGGATGTTCCCCGGCCACCAGTACGTGGACAGGATCTTCAGCGCTGACGCCGACACGCCCCGGACCGGCTTCCGGAACTTCGTACGGTACCGGTGCACGAACAACCGTGCGAGCTCTGGCAGGTCCTCGATCCGGTCCCGCAGGGGCGGCATGCGGATGGGGATGACGTTGATCCGGTAAAACAGATCTTCGCGGAACCGTCCGTCCTTCACCGCCTTTTCCAGATCGACGTTGGTCGCGACGACGAGCCGGAACTCAGTCTTGATCGGCTTCGCCCCGCCGACGCGTTCGATCTCTCCTTCCTGAATGGCGCGCAACAGCTTCGCTTGCAGGTCGAACCGCAGGTCGCCGATTTCGTCGAGGAACAGCGTCCCCCCTGCCGCGAGCTCGAACTTTCCGAGCTGTTGTTTGTGTGCGCCGGTGAAGGAGCCGCGCTCGTGGCCGAAGAGCGTGCTCTCGACCAGCTCGTGCGGGATCGCCGAAAGGTTGACCGCAATGAACGGCTGCTCCTCTTTGCCCGATTTGCGGTGCAGCAGCCGGGCGAGCAGTTCCTTCCCTGTGCCGCTCTCGCCGAGGATGAGCACCGTCGCAGAGAGGTTCGCCACCTTGTGCACGAGCTCCACGATCTCGCGGATCTGCCGGCTGGGGCCGATGAGAAACTCGCGGTCCGCCTGCTCGGCTACCTGCGCGCTGAGGGTGATCACCTGCCGGTTCAGATCCTGCCGCTCGCACGCGTGGCGCACGAGCGAGCGCAGCTCGTCGTGGTCGAAGTCCTTGGTGATGTAGTGATACGCGCCGTGCTTCATCGCCTGCACGGCGGTCTCGACCTCGTTGATGGCCGAGATCATGATGCACTCGACGAGGTTGTGGTTCTCCTTGACGATCCGCAGCAGGTCGAATCCGCTGATCCCCGGCAGGCGTACGTCGAGCAGGATCACGTCCACGTCGTCCTCGCGCAGCCGCACGAGCGCCGCTTCACCGCTCGAGACCGTCAGGATGCGGTAATCCCTTTTCAGGATCGAGGAGAGTGTCTCCCGCATCGACTGATCGTCGTCGCAGATCAGGACCGTCTTTACCGCGGACATCTGTGTGCGCGAATTCTAAGTCACGGTGCAACACGGAGCAACACTGAAACCAGCCACGGTGCAACACCGGGCAACACGGAAACCAGCCACGGTGCAACCCTGAGCAACACGGAAACCGGCCACGGTGCAACCCTGAGCAACACGAAAAACAGTGTTGCACCGTGTTGCTCCGTGGCCTGAACCGTGTTGCACCGTGGCGTGGTAACGTAACCGATTGTGGTTCTCTGGGTGTTGGCAGGCATAGCCTTGCTCATCGCCTTCGCCGCCCTGGCGCTGGCGCGTCGTCTGTCGCGCAAGCTCGAAGCGCTGACGCAGTCGTACTGGGAGCTGCGGTACGACTACACGCGGCTCCGCTCGCAGATGTCGCGCCTCGACCCTGGCGAGGCCGAGGCCGAGGCGGCCCCCCCGCCCGCGCCCAGGGAGCAGGTAGCGTTTGTCCCCCTTTCATCGATGAAAAAGAAGAATGGCTAACGAATACGACGTCGTTGTGATCGGCTCCGGCACCGGCGGTTATGTAGCGGCGATACGCGCCGCGCAGCTCGGTCTGAAAACCGCGGTCGTCGAACGGGCGCCGGTGCTCGGCGGCACGTGCCTCAACTGGGGGTGCATCCCCACCAAGGCGCTGCTCGAGCACGCGCACGCGCTGAAAATCGCACAGGACTGGAAGGAATGGGGGCTCACGATCGGGGGGGCCGCGATCGGCATCGACATGGCACAGGTTCACGCCCGGAAGGACAAGATCGTCAAGGGGCTGACCGGCGGGATCGAGCTTCTGTTCAAGAAGAACAAGATCGACTGGATCAAGGGCAGCGGGCGGCTGGCTGGCAAGAACACCGTCGAGGTGACGGGGGGGCAGAAACAGACGCTCACCGCGCGCACGGAAATCATCGTCGCCACCGGATCGACGCCGCGCAGCGTTCCGGGTATCGAAATCGACCGCAAACGCATCATCACGAGCGATGAGGCGATCAACATGAAGGAGATCCCGAAGTCGATCGTCATCCTCGGCAGCGGCGCGGTCGGTGTCGAGTTCGCGTCGATCTTTCGTCGCTTCGGCAGCGAGGTGACCGTCATCGAGCTACTGCCGCGCATCGTTCCGGTCGAGGACGAAGCGGTGTCGGCGGAGCTGGAGAAATCCTTCAAGAAACAGGGCATCAAGGTGCTCACCGGCACGAAGGTGACGAGCGCGAAGCCGGGCGCAAGCGGCGTGGACCTCGAGGCCCAGTCACCGGACGGGAAGAGCACGAAGCTCACCGCGGAGTACCTGCTCGTCGCGACGGGGCGAGGCCCCGTGACCTCGGGTCTCGGGGCGGAGGAAGCCGGGCTGCAGCTCGATCGTGGCTACGTGAGGGTCGACAAGGAATTCAAGACAGGCGTGCCTGGGATCTCGGCGATCGGCGACGTGATCACCTTCGAGAAGCCCGGGCACCCGCAGCTCGCGCATCTTTCGTCCGCTGAAGGCATCGTCCTCGCCGAGCGGATTGCCGGCGCCGAATACCGGCCGATCAGCTACGACGAAGTGCCTGGCTGTACCTACTGCGATCCCGAGATCGGGAGCGTTGGACTGACGGAAATACAAGCGAAGGAACGCGGCTACGACGTGAAGACTGGCGTCTTCAAGTTCGGCATCCTCGCGCGCGCGCGTATCGCGGGGGAGACGGAAGGGTTCGTCAAGATCGTGTTCGACACGAAGTATGACGGAGTACTCGGCGTGCACATGATCGGCCCCCGCGCGACGGAGCTCGTCGCCGAGGCCACCCTCGCGCTGCGGCTCGAGTGCACGGTGGAGGAGCTCGTGCGCACCATTCACGCGCATCCAACGATGTCGGAGGCTGTCGGTGAGGCGGCGCATGCCGCCCACGGTGCGCCCATTCATGCCTGAGGCGGCGAGCGCCCCGCGCGCATTCGACGCCCTGACGCCGAACCAGCTCCTCGAGATGTACTGGTTCGCGCGGCTGGTCCGCGAGATCGAAGAGCGGCTCGTCATCCTGTTCCGTCAGAGCAAAGTCCTTGGCGGTCTTTACCGCAGCCTTGGCCAGGAAGGTGAATCGGTCGGCACCGCGTATGCGCTGAGGAAGACGGACGCGCTGCTGCCGCTGATCAGGAACATGGGAGCGCTGATGACGATCGGCGTGGCCCACGTGCCCTATTCGCCTCCCCTCGAAAGCGCATTTCTGCCCAATGCGGATAAGGTTATAGAGGCCGCGAAGACGCTCGTGGCTTACTGACTAGCGACTGCCGACTAACGACTAGAGACTGACATGGCTACTAACGTTGTGATGCCCCAGATGGGGGAGTCAATCGCCGAAGGCACCATCGTCCGCTGGATCAAGAAGGTAGGGGATGCGGTCGATCGCGACGAGCCGCTGTTCGAGATCTCCACCGACAAGGTCGATGCGGAAATCCCCTCCCCCTCCGCCGGTGTGC
>JACDCA010000777.1 GCA_013694635.1 Acidobacteriota bacterium
TCAAGCTGGTCGCGGTGTTCGCCGGGGGAATGTTGCTCGTTTCCGCCGTGTTATCCGCGTGGATCGCCCCGATGCGTGACGGTAACGCAGCGGTCGCGCTCGGCCTGGGCTGGGCCTCCGGTCTGGCCGCCCTTGGCTGCGTCTTTGCTGCATGGCCGAAGGTGAGCGCGATCGCAACCAGTCCGTCCGCGGAGGCCCGGCCATCCGGAGCCGCGGCCGCTGCCCCATGGCTGGTGCTGGCCTCGCTGGCGCTGACCGCAGTCAGCTTGTTGATGGCGTAGTTGACTTCAGAGTTCATCCTTCATAGTTCAGAGTTTCGAATGATTACCATCTACGGCGCCGACTGGTGCGAGGACACGCAGCGATCCCTTCGGCATCTGCGCCGGCTTGCGATCGCGCACGACTACATCAACATCGACGAGGATCCGGACGCTCTGGAACGCGCGAAGGCGCTGAACGGCGGGATGCGCCGGACGCCGACGATCGATCTCGGCATCGGCGGGCCGGCGCTGGTCGAGCCTGACAACGACACCCTGTCTGCCGCCCTCGTCGAGATCCAGATGCTCACGCAGGAGGATCTTCACGATCGGCTCGGGGTGCAGAACGTCGGCGACACCGAACGCGCGTTCCGCGCGGGCGTGGGGGCGGCGCTCGTCCTTCTCGCCGGATCCGCGCCGCGGGCGCTGCGCTGGCCGGTGCGTCTCGCCGGCATCGCCGTGGCAGCGTCCGGGTTGACCGGCTGGTGCCCCGTCTATCAGCGGCTTGGGGTTTCTTCGCTCAACGGGCCGGGAGACCGGCCCCACGAGGCGGAGCGGCGGACATGGCTGGCGCCGTCGCTTCGGCGCGCCGAGTGACTGCGTCTTTCTTCTCCGATTACGACCTCTATCTGTTCGGCGAAGGCAACCACACCCGCATCTACGACAAGCTCGGCGCGCATCCGCTGAGATCGGACATTGTCGCCGGCGTGCAGTTCGCGGTGTGGGCGCCGAACGCGCTCGACGTCAGTGTCGTCGGCGACTTCAACGGGTGGGATTCCAGCGCACACCCGATGCGATTACTGGGAGCGAGCGGTGTCTGGGAGGCATTCGTTCCCGGCGCGACGACCGGTCACCCCTACAAGTACCACCTGCGGCTTCGGACCGGCGGGAGCGCGTTGAAAGCAGACCCGTACGGTTTCGCCTTCGAGAGTCCGCCCGGCTCCGCTTCGATCGTCTGCGATCCGCGTCACGAATGGGGAGACGGGGAATGGATGACGGCGCGCCTCACCCAGGACTCGTGGTTCCAGAAGCCGATGTCGATCTACGAGGTGCACCTTGGCTCGTGGATCCATGTACCGGAGGAAGGCCATCGATTCCTCACGTATCCGGAGCTGGCGGCGCGCCTGATCCCCTACGTGAAGGAGATGGGCTATACGCACATCGAGCTGATGCCGGTGATGGAGCATCCATTCAGCGGATCCTGGGGTTACCAGGTCACCGGGTTCTATGCTCCCACCAACCGCTTCGGCACCCCGGCGCAGTTCAAGGCGTTCGTCGACGAGTGCCACCAGCAGGGGATCGGCGTCATCCTCGACTGGGTCCCCGGCCATTTTCCAAAGGACGCGCACGCGCTCGCACGTTTTGACGGGACGGCATTGTACGAGCACGAGGATCCGCGGCAGGGTGAGCACCGTGACTGGGGCACGCAGATCTTCAATTACGGGCGCAAGGAAGTCCGCAATTTCCTGCTCGCCAACGCGCTTTACTGGCTCGAGGAATATCACGCCGACGGGCTTCGCATGGATGCGGTCGCGTCGATGTTGTACCTGGATTACTCGCGCCAGGCCGGGCAGTGGGTCCCGAACCGGTTCGGCGGGCGTGAGAACCTCGAGGCGATCGAGTTTCTCCGCCAGGTCAACACCCTCACCCACGCGGAGCATCCCGGCACGATCACCGTGGCCGAGGAGTCGACGTCATGGCCCTCAGTCAGCCGGCCGACCTACGTCGGCGGCCTCGGCTTCACCTACAAATGGAACATGGGGTGGATGAAC
>JACDCA010000783.1 GCA_013694635.1 Acidobacteriota bacterium
CCTCATGGTCATCCAGGGGGAGTACCAGAGCTCCTGTGCGACCGTGGTGATGCTCGACTGCAGCCACAGCATGATCCTCTACGGTGAGGACCGCTTCACGCCCGCAAAACGCGTGGCGCTCGCGCTCTCGAATCTGATCCGGCTGCAGTACCCCGGCGATGCGCTCAAGGTCGTGCTGTTTCATGACTCCGCGGAGGAGATCCCGCTGTCGCGCCTGGCGCGCGTGAGAGTCGGCCCCTACTACACGAACACGCGCGAGGGGCTGCGGCTCGCGAGGCGGCTGCTGGAGCGGCAGCAGAAAGACATGCGCCAGATCGTGATGATCACCGACGGCAAACCGTCGGCGCTCACACGTCCCGACGGGAAGATCTATCGCAACGCCTTCGGCCTCGACCCGTTCATCGTCTCGGAGACGTTCGCGGAGGTCGCCGCGTGCCGCAAGGCGGGCATCATGATCAATACGTTCATGCTGGCGCGCGACTACGATCTCGTCAGCTTCGTGCGCAAGGTCGCCGAGATCTGCCACGGCAAGGCGTACTTCACCACGCCGCGGACGCTCGGCCGCTACGTCCTCATGGATTACATGGACAAGAAGTCCAGAACAATACATTGACGATTGACGATTGTGGATTGGCGATTGACGGATCGTTGATTGGCGATTGAGATGCTCTCTCCCACCATCCCCATCTTCCCCCTGCCGAACGCCGTCCTCTTTCCCAATGTGTTCTTGCCGCTGCACATATTCGAGCCGCGGTACAGGGAGATGGTGGCCGATACGCTGGACGGCGACCGGATGATCGGCATGGCGTTGTTGCGTCCCGGCTGGGAGTCCGACTACGAGGGGCGGCCGGCGGTATTCCCCATCGGCTGCGCGGGGCTCATCACCCACCACGAACGGCTGCCCGACGGCCGGTACAACATCATCCTGCGCGGCCTGCAGAAGTTCCGTATTCGCGAGGAAGAGGGGGGGAGAAGCTACCGCGTCGCGCACATCGAAAAGATCGACGAGCCGGGGGACGTCGTCGACGTGGGAGAAATCAGGGCCGCGCGACGCAAGCTCGAGGCGCTGCTCGTACCGCAGCCGTCAGGGCGCGGTCACGATCCGAAGGTTCCGCCATCGATGTCCGACGAAGACCTGATCAACGCGCTCGCCCAGTACATGGAGCTGGAGCCGCTGGAGAAACAAGCGCTCCTCGAGCGCGACGGCCTCCTGGCACGGTGCCGTTCGCTCATCGAACTGCTCGAGATCAAGATGCTCGTCACAAAGCACAACTGGAAGTCCACGCCCAGCTCTTAACCGCGGGCGAGGCTCCGAACGATCGCTTTGATGACCTCCTGCCCATGGAACCGGCCGTTTTCGATGAACACCCTTCCACTCTGAATGCCGGCCACCATTGCGCCCGCGACGTACAGGCCGGGAACGCTCGTTTCGAATGTGATCGGATCGAACACGGGACCGTTCGTCTCGGGGTTCAGCTCAATGCCAGCCGCGCGCAGGAGCGTCGTGTCGGAGCCGTAACCCGTCAGGAGAAATACCGCGTCAGCCGGGAGGGCGTCTTCCACGCCGTCGGTTGACTGCACCAGGACTTCTGTCGGACGGACCTCGAGGACCCCAGTATTGAACCGCGCCGCGATCGACCCTTCCTTGATGCGGTTCTCGATATCCGGTTTCACCCAGTACTTGATCGAGTCGCCGAGCGCCGGCTTCCGGTGGACGATCGTCACCGACGCGCCCGCGCGGAACAGGTCGAGCGCCCCTTCCGCCGCGGAGTTCTTGCCACCGACGATGACGACACGCTTGCGGAAGAAGGGATGCGGCTGGGTGTAGTAGTGGGAGACGTGTGGCAGGTCTTCGCCCGGCACGCCCATGCTGTTGGCGACGTCATACGCGCCGGTTGCAATCACGACCGCACGCGCGTGTACAGAGCGTCGCACGCCTCGCGCTGACTGGCTGTCGATGGCGAATGAGCCCCGCGCGTCGGGCGCGTCCTGACGCGTGATCGCGAGCACGCGCTCGTCGAACGCGATCTTCAGCCCGAACACGTCCGTCACGCGACGGTAGTAGCGCAGCGCCTCGAGCCGCGTCGGCTTGTCGTTGGGGCTGGTGAACGGCATGCCGCCGATCTCCATCAGCTCCGGCGTGGTGAAGAACACCATCTCGACCGGATAGTGCAGCAGCGAATTGACCAGCGCCCCCTTCTCGATGACGAAATGATCGAGACCGTTCTGGACCGCGGCAATCGCGGTGGCGAGCCCCGCCGGGCCCGCGCCGACAATGACGACATCGAATATGTGCATCGAAATCGCTCTCAGCTTTCAGCTTTCAGCTCTCAGCTTTTCAGCAATTGTGTGGCTGATGGGCGAAGCGCTGATGGCTGAGAGCTACTTCACCGGCCGGTACTCCACCTGAACGTTACTCACGACGGCGACC
>JACDCA010000011.1 GCA_013694635.1 Acidobacteriota bacterium
GCCGTCTGCGCTTCAGGGAGACCATTCATGCCGGCCTCGGTAAACGAGACCCCGCCGTCCTTGACCTCGCCGGAGAAGGCGACCAAGGCCTTGTACGGGTACTTGCGGTCCCTGAGATAGCGATCGACCTCGAGCCGGTAGCGGACGGCGTGCAGCCTTGATCTCGTGACGATCATCGCCTTGGCACGGCCGCCGATCCGGCCGGCGACCTGCTGATGGAAATGCTCCAGCATGATCTCCACTTTCTTGCCGACGGCATGCTCGTGGAGGCCGACGAACGACTGAAGCAGGTAGCTGGCCTTGTCGCGATCGTAATGCGGGTCGTCTTCAATCTTCTTGAGCAGGTTCCAGTAGATCTTCAGCGTCGTGTAGTTCTGCAGCACATCGAGAATGAACTGCTCCTCGATTGCCTGGCGCATGCTGTAAAGGCTGAACGGCTCGAACCGTCCGTCGGGCGTTTTCACGCCGAAGAGCTCCAGCGTCTTTGATTTCGGCGTAGCGGTGAACGCGAAGGTCGAGACGTTCGGAAGGCGGCCGCGCTTCCGCATGGCCTCGACGATGGCGTCTTCGAGATCCTCTCCAGCCTCTTCCTCTTCCCGCTCCGCCTCCTCCAGCGTCGTGGTCGCCAGGACCTCTTTGAGTTTCTTCGTGGACTCCCCGGACTGTGACGAATGCGCCTCGTCCACGATCAGCGCGAACCGGGTACCTGGCAGGTCCCCCACCGTTGCCGCAATGACCGGGAACTTCTGGAGGGTCGTAACGATGATCGTTTTGCCGGCCTCGAGCGCTTCCTTTAGTTGCTTGCCCGTCTTGTCGATGTTCTCGACGATGCCGAGGGTCTGCTCGAACTGACGGACCGTGCGCTGCAGTTGTCGGTCGAGGACCTTCCGGTCCGTGATAACGACGATCGAATCGAACACTCGCCGATCGGCATCGTCATGCAGCACCGAGAGCTGGTGCGCGAGCCAGGCGATCGAGTTGGACTTGCCTGAGCCCGCGGAGTGCTGAATCAGATAGCGCTGACCTGTGCCATGTTCGCGCGCGTGCGCGACGAGGCGGCGGACAGAGTCGAGCTGGTGATACCGGGGAAAGAGCAGACTCGTTTCTCCGGTCTTCTTCCCGTTGTCATCCTCTTCTTCGACGATGTGGATGAACTGGCGGACCAGGTTGAGAACGCTGTCCCGCGCCCAGATACGCTCCCAGAGATAGGCGGTCGCGTAAGCGACGCGCGTCGGCGGGACTGGCGGATTGCCCGCGCCGCCAAACCGTCCCTGGTTGAACGGCAGAAATATCGTGCCGGCCCCCTGGAGTCTCGTCGTGACGGCGACGAGCTCCGGGTCAACCGCGAAGTGGGCAAGGCAACGCCCGAACTTGAACAGCGGCTCTTTCGGGTCGCGGTCCGTCTTGTACTGCCGTTTCGCGTGCTCTATGTCCTGCCCGGTGAAATGGTTCTTCAGCTCCGCCGTGAAAATTGGAAGCCCGTTGAGAAACAGGACCAGGTCGAGGCTGTTTCCCGTCTTCTCGCTGTATCGCAATTGCCGCGCAACTGAGAAGACGTTGGCTGCATGGAGTTTCTGAACGTCGGGATTCAGCGTGCTCGACGGTCGTGCGTAGGAGAGGTCGAAGCGGCAGCCGGCGTCCTTGATGCCGTTCCTCAGAACGTCGAGCGTGCCGCGGCTGGTGATTTCTTTGGAGAGCCGGCCGAGAAAACGGACCCTGGTCTCGGCGCCGTAGTGCTCCTGAAGACGCTGCCAGATCTTCGGTTGCGTGGCGAGCACGAAATCGATCGCGTCGCGTGGGATCAGGCAGAGGAGGCGATCGTAGTCGTCCGATGTACGAAGCCTGAAACCGCCCGGCGCGGCGGGCCATGGCTCGCCGTAGTCGGACGGCCGCTCCCGCGCGACAGATGGACCGCTTCCGTCTGCGTCCGGGCCGCCGGCAAGCAGTAAGCGCTGGATTGTTTCCTCGAGGCTCCGCTCGGAGATATCCACCATCGGCCTCGAAGGTTATCCGCGCCATGACGATTCATCAAGTCAACGGAGGTGCATCGTGGGTCAACCAGGTCACGGT
>JACDCA010000014.1 GCA_013694635.1 Acidobacteriota bacterium
CCTCGTTTCAGCATAACGTCAGCATAACGATCTGAACCCCAAATCGACCGACCAAGCCCGACCGCGGCCGGCCATCAACGATCGATTTGCCGAATGTTTTCGGGAAAGTTGGTCGGGGCGAGTGGATTCGAACCACCGACCCCTCGGTCCCGAACCGAGTGCTCTACCAGGCTGAGCCACGCCCCGACAAAAGCGTGAACAGCTAGTCTACCTCATCGCCGCGCTGCGTGCGAAATTTCGCGCAGCTTTTCGGCGTGCGCCATCGCGTCGTAGGCCGTAAGGTCGGGCTGCAGCGGTGTGATCGACACCAACCCCTCGCGCACCGCGTGGTAATCGGAGCGTTCGTCCTGCTCCCACTCGTCCTGCCCTTCTTCGATCCAGTAATACGGCTTGCCGCGCGGGTCCAGCCGCTCCGCCACCATGGTTACGTGATTCCGCTTCGCCTGGATGGTGATCCGCGATCCGCGCGGCTGCCCGGGCGGGACGTTGACGTTGAGAAACGTCCGCGCCGGCAGTCCGTGCTCGAGCACGGCCTCGGCGAGCGATGCGGCGGTCGACGCCGCGACGCCGAAGTCGTGAACATCGGGACTGCGCCTGAGGGATACCGCAAGCGACGGAATGCCCATCAGGCACCCCTCGAGCGCGCCCGACACCGTCCCCGAATACGTGACATCGTCGCCGAGGTTGTAGCCCTTGTTGATGCCGGAGACGACGAGATCCGGTGCACCTTTGTAAAGCTGTGTGACCGCGATGTTCACGCAGTCGGTCGGCGTGCCGTCGACTTCGTACACGCCTTCGCGGATCTGTTCGAGGCGCAGCGGACGCCGCAGTGTCAGCGCGTGTCCGATCGCGCTGGCCTCGAGATGCGGCGCAACGACGATGACCTCGCCGAGACGCGCGAGGGCCGCGGCAAGCGCGTGGATCCCCTCCGACTGCACGCCGTCATCGTTTGTGACCAGGATTTTGTTCATGGGAAAACAAAAAGTATAGCAGCAGGGTCGCGAGGGCCGCGAGCGCTGCGCCGGTGAGGAATGCGGCGTCGGCAGAGACGCTCGTCCAGATCGCGCCGAAGAGAAGGCTCGCGAGCAGCGCGCCGATTCCGAGCGCGGCGTTGTAGTAGCCGAAAGCCGCCCCCCTCGCGGTCGCCGGTGCGAGATCCGCGATCCACGCCTTCTCCACTCCTTCAGTCAATCCGAAGTACGCCCCGTACGCCAGGAACACCGCGATGAGCACCGCCGGTGAGTCGGTGAGCGCAAAGACGGCGTACACGGCGCCGTAATAGATCCAGCCGGCCGCGATTACCGCTCGCCTGCCAAATCGATCCGACAGTGCACCTCCCGCGAGCGACGAGATCACCTTGACGACGTGCAGGCCGGACCACAGAAGAGGGATCCAGAATGTCGTCACACCGGCGTCACTCAAACGCAGCAGAAGGAATGCGTCGGAGGCGTTGCCGAGGGCAAAGACGGTGATCACGATCAAAGCCCGCCACATGGCCGAGGGCATGCGAGAGTGCGGGGCAGCTTCGTCAGGGTGCGAAGGGGTGCGAAGGGGTGCGGGGGGTGCGTCGAGTGCGGGCGGTGCGAAGGGTGCGGAGGGTGCCCTTTCCGGAATCAGCAGGATGATCGCGATAACAATCGCGCCGGGGATGATCGTGAGAGCGAAGAGGGTCCGGTACTCGCCGGGATAGAAATAGAGGAACGCGGACGCCAGCAGCGGACCGAGCACGGCACCCGCGTGATCCATCGCGCGGTGGAAGCCGAACACGCGACCCCGCTGTTCCGGAGCCGCGAACTCGGCGAGCATCGCGTCACGCGGCGCGCCGCGGATCCCCTTGCCCAGGCGGTCCGCGAAACGGATCCCCAGGACGTGTGTCCACGACGATGCGAGGGCGATGAACGGCCGGACGCTCGAGGAGATGCCGTAGCCGATGAGGACGAGCCGCCTCGGGCGCCCACTCCGGTCCGAAAGCCTTCCGGAGAAGATCTTCAGCGCGCTGTTCGCGGCCTCCGCGATCCCTTCGACGGCGCCGAGCGACATGGCCCCGGCGCCAAGCACCTTCGTGAGAAAGAGCGGCAGGAGCGGATAGACCATCTCACTTGCCGTGTCGGTGAAGAAACTCACCCATCCGAGGAGCCAGACGGGGCGTGGCAGCCGGCTCTTACCGTTCCCTGTCACACGCGCAGGATCCAGCGGCGCCGGTACATCCACGCGAGCAGCACGAAGAGGAGGACAAGGTTCACCAGCGCGTACAGCAGGGACGCATTCTTCGGAGACGCAAGCGGCACGAACCAGTGCAGGTATGCGTAGCGGCTGACGGAGATGTCACGCCCGTCGTCGCCGGCGACGCGGATCAATGCCAGCGTCTTGACGAGCAGTCCCGAGGCGACGAAGAGTGTGATCGCGTTGGATCCTAGGATGACGAAGGGCTTGGTCCAGCCGCGCCATGCCTTGAGATCGACGGCCCAGTAGAGCGCCGCAAGCAGGATGGACGCCAGGCCCGCCGTGAAGAGAACGTACGAGCTGGTCCAGAGGTTCTTGTTGATTGGAAAGGCAAGGTGCCACGCGAGGCCCGCCATGACCAGCACTGCCCCGCCGGCCGCAAGATATG
>JACDCA010000022.1 GCA_013694635.1 Acidobacteriota bacterium
TTCACCGCGTGGGAGCTGAAGGGGCGTTTCCCGGCGATCCTCGAGCATCCGCAGCAGGGTCCTGCCGCGCGAGAGCTGTATGAGAACGCGCAGGCGCTGCTGAAGCGGATCATCGACGAGAAGCTCCTGACCGCAAGTGGCGTTTACGGCTTCTGGCCGGCCAACACCATCGGCGACGACATTGTTCTCTACCAGGACGACTCGCGCCGGGACGAGTTGCTGCGCCTGCCGATGCTGCGGCAGCAGGAGGTCATTGCCGATCGCCGCCCGAACCGATCGTTAGCGGACTTCATCGCGCCGAAGGAGTCCCTCGTCCCCGACTACCTCGGCCTGTTCGCCGTCACCGCCGGCCTTGGCGCCGACGAACTGGCGAAGCAGTTCGAAAGGAGCCTGGACGACTACAACGCCATCATGGTGAAGGCGCTCGCCGACCGTCTTGCCGAGGCGTTCGCCGAATACCTGCACGCCCAGGCGCGCAAGGACTGGGGCTACGGCGACCGCGAGCAGCTCTCGCCCGAGGACCTGGTGGCCGAAAAGTACCGCGGCATCCGCCCCGCCTACGGGTACCCCGCCTGCCCGGACCACAGCGAGAAGTTCAAGCTGTTCGACCTGCTCGACGCCCGCAAGGTTGGGCTCAACCTGACCGAGAGCGCCGCGATGACCCCCGCGGCGTCAGTCAGCGGCTTGTATTTCTCTCATCCCGAGGCGAAGTACTTCAACGTGGGCCGGATCGGGCGGGATCAGTTGGAGGACTACGCGCGGCGGAAGAAGGAGGTGCTGGAGGTTACCGAGCGCTGGCTCGCATCGCAGCTGGCGTATGAACCCGTGGAGTTCAGCGTGAAGTGCTAAAGACGGATCCCGGTGACGAATGCCACGTATCAAGAGCGCCGGTCTAGGGCCGTGGTTTCCAGTTCAATATGAGCGCGATGGGTCCGGCGGGTGAGGCAGTCACAACGGCAAGTAGGAACCGTCCGTCCGCCGCAACCATGTACTGGTGACGGTAATCCCCTTGCTGCACCGTGCGACCGAGCGGCGGAGTGAACAGTGCCACCGGCGTTCCGATCTCAGGGACCTGTGCGTTGGACGGCATGCCAATGCGCACAGCAGTCAACGCTCCATCCAGACCCACGTAGAACACTTCCTTGCCATCGGGCGCCCAGCGCACCTGCGTGCCACCCTTGGTGGAGATCTGCCAATCCTGTCCAGGCCCCTGGAATGGCCGAATGTAGATCTCCGGGCGTCCCGAATTGTTGGACTGGTAAGCGATCCAGCGTCCGTCGGGAGAGAACTGCGCTCCCTCTTCATCAGAAGGCGTCTGGACAACGGGGAACCGTTTCCTGTTCGCATCCATCGACAGCGCCCATATGTCCGCGCTTGTTTTCAGATCGCGGATGGTGAACAGCAGAAAGCTGCCGTCCCGTGACCAGTCCGTTGCAAACTTCCGCTCCGGGCTCGACAACAGGACGTCCTCGCTGCGGTCGCCGATGGATGCGCGATAAAGATCGTTATCCCCGTTTCGGTTCGAGCTGAAGACGATACTGGCGCCATCCGGAGACCAGGCGGGCATGACGTCATCCGCCGGGTGAGTGGTGAAACGGCTGAAGACCCCGCGTTTCGTCTCGAATATCCAGATGTCGGGGTTCCCTTCGGGACTTCCATACAGCACGACGCGCTGGCCATCTGGTGAAAGGGACGGTTGGGCGAGGTTCCTGGTGACGGCCTCACCGACTCTGCTGATTTCCTTGCCGGACCGATCGAACCAGGCAAACTGCCGCTCCACGGGTGCCGACCGTGACCGATACGCGATCGAACCACCGTCCGAGACCGACAGGGCTGAGTCCGTTCGGCCGCTCCCGACGTCCTCTGCCACGGGCGAGGCGGTTCCGGACAGCTTCAAGTTCGACGCATCGAAGCGTTGTGAATACAGCGTCCCTTGCCGGACGAATAGCAGATGACCTGACGACGCGTAGACGGCGCCCGCATCGGACGCCACGAGCCGCTGAGGATTACTTGTCCCATCGAGATGGCCGACATAGATACCGCGGGCGTCTGGCGTCCCACGCACGTAGTAGAGAAAGCGCCGACCATCCGGCAGGAAGTGCGGTGAGAAGTTGCTGCCCTGCCGGGCGAGCCCCGTTATCGCGACCGGATCTCCGCCGTCCGCCGCCACCCGCGAAATCGGATTGCCCAGGGTCACAAACAGGATCGTGTCCTCCTGGTTCCACGCGCCACCGATGCCTGACGGGGCGTTTGTCACTGTCTCGACAGAGCCGCCGGCCACCTCGACCCGTTTGAGCTTGCCGTCGGCAAAGAATCCGATCGACTGGCTGTTCGGCGACCAGAACGGAGATTCGGCGCCGTCGGTCCCGACCAGTGCCCGCGAGGAGCCTGATTCGAGCGACCGCAGCCACAACCGTGATAGACCGTCTGACGTCGCGACGTACGCGATCGCGCGTCCGTCGGGCGAGATGGCTACCGACTGAGGCACTTCGGTCGGGGGTGTGGCGATATCGACCCGGATCTCCGCAGCCGCGGCATTCGGGCGGCGCGCAAAGATCAACGATGCCGCCAGGGAGAGCGTCAGCGCAGCCAGCGCGGCGATCCATATGAGCCGTTCGCGCCCGCGGCGATCGGCTCTTTGCGGGGTGACGACGACCAGCTCCGTGTCGACGCGCGCGATAGCATCGGAGATCTCGAGC
>JACDCA010000027.1 GCA_013694635.1 Acidobacteriota bacterium
TGCTCGATCGTGCGCTCGAAGAAGCAGGGATCGACCGAACCCGGGTCTATCTGACCAACGTGGTGAAACACTTCAAATGGGTTCACGAAGTTGCAGGTCAAGTCGATCAGGCCGCGCGGGAAACGCCGCATCCACGCCAAGCCGAATGCGGCCGAGATCGGGGCCTGCCGCCCGTGGCTGGACATCGAAATTGCGCTCGTCAAACCGCGCGTGCTCGTTTGCCTCGGTGCGACGGCGGCACAGGCGTTGCTCGGGCGGACGTTCAAGGTGACGCAGCAACGCGGGACGTTCGTACCTTCGACCCTGGCGCCGCTCGTCACCGCCACGGTGCACCCATCTTCCATTCTGCGTGCGCCCGACGATGAATCCAGGCGGGAAGAGATGCGCGAGTTCGTCGCCGATCTGAAGAAGGTCGCGCGGGCCGTCGCCCAGCAGGACGCGAGACGCCCATGAGCATATTCAAACCAACGCTGCTGCTGTCGATGCCGCAGATGCAGGACCCGAACTTCGCGAAGACCGTCGTGCTCCTCTGCGACTACCTTCCGGAAGGGGCGTTCGGCATCGTGCTCAACCGACCCACCGAGGCGCCGGCGAGCACGATGGTGCAACTGGATCCGCCGATCGGCGCCGGCAACGAATTGCCGCTGTGCCTCGGCGGGCCCGTGCAGACCGATCGCGGGTGGATCCTGATGGGGGAGCCGCCGGTCGGGACTGAATTCCGTACGATCGTCGACGGGCTGTATCTTTCCACTTCGCCCGACGTGCTCCGGCGCGTACTGCAGGCACGCCCTGCGCCTCGCGCGCGTGTACTGGCCGGATACGCGGGGTGGGGACCGGGGCAGCTCGATGACGAGCTCGCACAGTCCGCATGGCTGATGGCGGACGTCGAGGTCGATCTGGTCTTCGATGTCGAGAGCTCGCGGATGTGGGAGACGGCGATCCGGCGGCTGGGCGCGGATCCATCGATGCTGCAGACCAGCCCGGGCGTTCATTGAACCGGCATTTCGCTTGCAGGATCTGTTCGCAACGAAAGTTTGTTTACGCGACCAGGAGGACTGAATGGCGGAAGTGACCAATCCACTCGAAGAGTTGTTGCACGATGAACTGAAAGACCTCTACAGTGCCGAAAGCCAGATCATCAAGGCGTTGCCGAAGATGGCCAAGGCGTCTGTTGCTCCGGATCTCAAACGCGCGTTCGAGCGTCATCTCGAGGAAACGCGTCGTCAGGTCCAGCGGCTCGAACAGATAGGTGAAGAGCTCGGCATTAAGCTGACCGGGAAGAAATGCGTGGGCATGGAAGGCTTGATCGCTGAGGGCAAGGAAGCGATCGACGAGCTCGAAGACGAGAATATGGACGCCGGACTCATCGGCGCCGCGCAGAAAGTCGAGCACTACGAGATCGCGGGGTATGGTACGGCGCGCACGCACGCCGAGATGCTCGGGATGAAGCGAGTGGCCAAGCTCCTGCAGCAGACGCTGGACGAGGAGGGCGCGGCCGACAAGAAGCTGACCGCCCTCGCCGAGACCTGCATTAACGTCGAGACGGTCGAAGCGTAACTACTTCAGGATCTCGGTAAAGAACTCAAGGGCGCGCGGATCCCTCGACTGTCCCAGCCAGAAGATCGCCTGCTTCCTGACGGCGGGGTTCTGATTTTTTCGAGCCACGTCGATCAGGAGCGGGACACCCTCTGCACGGGGGAGCTGGCTCAGGGCGAAGACCGCGCGTTTCTTGACCTCGGTTTCAGGGTCCTTGTCGATCGCTTCGCTGATGATCCCCACGGCCGTCCTGCCCGCTTTCTGACCGAGCCAGAAGATCGCTTCCCCGCGGATGGACGACGAGCCATGCGAGCGCGCCAGGCGCTCGAGCAGGGCCGTCGCGCCGGGCTCCGCGTGTACTGCGATCGCGCTCATTGCGCCGTTGCTCACCCGGTTCTTGCGCTCGGCGTCCGGCGCGATCATCGACTCGAGCAGGGCGACGCTTTCGGACGGACGGACGTCCTGCAGCCAGTGCACGGGACGCCCTCCAGCATCGAGCTCGCAATCCTCGGAGAACATGCGGATCCGCTCCACCTTGCGATCCGCAACGCGGAACAGGATCACCACCCGCTCGGAACCCTCGAGACGGACCGACGTTGGGGGAGTCGTGGGCTTGGCCTCCCCCTGGCGAACGGCCGTCGCGACATCCGGGATCGGCTCGATTCGGCATGCGCCGCAGCACTGGATGTTCGAGCTCGAGCTGCCGGAGATCCACGTCGTGTTTTCCGCCGACGAGAAGCAGCACATCGTCCGGTCGCGATCGTCGACCGGCACCGTGTAACCGATCCATGCGATATCGGTTTGTGCGGCTACGAGCGCCTTGAATGTCTGCGGCAGGTTGCCGGCGGCCTGCGGGGCGAGGCGCCCGTTGAGGATGCGCGGCTGTGCCGCCGCCGCACCCAGCATGATGCAGGTGAAGAGTGCCGTCCCGATCGCGATGAAACCTTTTGACATATCGCCCTACTTGTTCAACAGCTCGAGCATGTAATCGGTCGCCACCTTCGAGTGCATGTTGGACAGGCGCTGGACGATTTCCTTCTTCAGCGTCATGTCTCCTTCCTTGCGCGCAAGGGTTACCAGTGCGGTGTCGTTGTTCTGGAGGAAGAGCGCCTGGATGGCCGCCCTGCGAACAGCGAGGTCCTTGTCGGTGCCGTAGATCTCGACGAGTGCGTCACCCGTCCCCTTCGACCCCATCAGCCCGAGGTTGCGGATCGCCTGCCGCCTCAGGTCGGGGTTCGGCTCGCTCCTGGCCAGCTCCATCATGCGCGTCGCGTTGCCGCCGACGAACATCGCCTGGATGATCGACTTCTTGATGTCGGCGCTGGACTCCTTCTGATACAGCTGCGACAGCTCCGCGTGCGCGCCCATCACGCCGAGCTGCTGCACGGCGACCGCTCGCAGTTCCGGGTTCTGCTCGCTCTGCGCCGCGGCGAACAGGCGGTCCTTCTCGCCACCGGTCATGAACGCGCGCAGGATGCGTTTCTTCACGTCCACGTCGGTGGTCGCGGCGTAGACCTCAGCCAGCAGCGCGCGGCTTTCACGCCCGCCGTGGGTCCCGAGGTAGCTGATCGCGCGCGACTGGAGCTCGGGGGTGGAGTTCCCCTTGGCGATATCCCTGAGGACGTCCCGTGCGCGCGGTGAATCGCTCTGCGCGAGCACGAACAGGGCGCGTTCCTTCAGCTTGGGCGAGCTCGGACCGGCCAGGAGCTTCTCCAGCATCGGGATCGCCTGTTCCGGTGACTGATGCTGCAGCGCCGCGATGGCCATCAGCTTGAGATCCTCGTCGGCCTGGTCCTGCGGGCGCACCGGCTGGCCGGCGTTACGCCGCACCTCCGCATCGAGAGCCCTGGCTTCCTTGAGATAGCGGCTCTTCGGATAATCGCGCGAGAGCGCCGCGATCGTGGCAAGGGCGTCGGCCCTCTGCCCGAGGCGATCCTGAGCGTAGGCTTTCCAGTAGAGGGCAGCGTCCGCCCTCGCACCTTTCATCGTGGCGACGTCGTTGAACCGCTCGACGGCACGTTCCCAGCGCGATTCGTCGCGGGCCCGGATCGCGTCCTCGTAGAGGCGGCTCTCGCGCTCCCGCTCGCGTTCCCGCGCCTCCGCCTCCCGCTCCTTCTGGCGATCCTCCGAGGTCAGCTGATGATCGAAGGTCGAGTCGAAGTCCAGATGAAGGTCGTTGAACAGTGTGGCGTGGCCGGCCAGCAATGTCGCGTCGGCGACGAGGTCCTTGTGCGCGTCCACCATCAGTACGGCGTCCTGCACGAGCGTCATCATGTGTTCGATGTTCACCATCGGCATGGTTTTGACCGGAGCGTCGACAACCGGTGGTCGCTGCTTCAGCGTGCCCACCGGGGCCGCCGGTTGCGCCGACGCAGGTCCAGCCAGAAAGGTGATCGTCAGAACGCCCGCAACAAAGAATGAATGCTTGATCATGTGTCTCTATCCGTGTTTTCTCGTGTTTGCCTGTAAATCGCTGTTTCCCGTGTTGTGCCGTCTAGCTCCGTGGCCCGTGTTGCACCGCGTTGCACCGCCCGTGTTGCTCCGTGGGCCTATGAGCTCTGGCCGGCTCGCGGCCTCATCTGCTTCTGCCGTTCCCGTACTGCGGTGGACAGCACCCTCACCTTGAACAGCAGGCCATTAGCGTCGATCCGTGCGCGCACATTCGCCATGTCCTCTGACGACAGCGTGTCGGGACTTGCCGCGAGGTCGACGAGGAGGCGCTCGAGCTCGTCGAGCAGTTCCCTGACCCGCACTTCGCCGGATTCGTCCGCGGTCTGCCGGTACAGCCGATTCGCGGTGACCAGGTCCCCCGCGCGCCGGCGTTCTGCGGACATGTCGAGGACGCCGCCGTCTTCAGCGCTGACGAGATCCACGAGCATCATCTGGGAGCGGTCGAGATGCTCGCCCAGATCGGCGAGCAGCACGCGCTCGCGCATCTGATCGGCGGTGACAATGTCTGCGCGTTCGGGCGTGCCCGACAGGCGCCCGGCGAAAAACGCGCCTGCGACTAGGATGAGGATGGCCGATGCCAGTGCGAGGCTCCCCGGAACGCGCACGAACCAGGAGCGCCATCCGGACGACCGCTGCAGCGACGGCTGCAGCCGCGCCCACGTCACGCGCTCGAAGCCCTCCGGCAGGACGGAGTCCGGCAAGGTGTCGACCGCCGCCATCACGCGCTGCAGCCGCGCGTAGCTTGCCCGGCAGTCACCGCAGCTCGCGAGGTGTGTCTCGGTCTGCGCGGCTGCCCCGGCGTCCAGTTCTCCGTAGAAGTGGAGGACGAGGTGGTCTTCGTCGAAATGCTTCAGGTCAGTCATCAGTTATCAATTGTGAATGATCAGGGATCAGTGATCAGCGATCAGGGATCCGCGCGCGGCCGGTTCTGCGACGAAGGGCTCCAGGGCGATGCGCATCTTGCGCACGGCGCGAAAAATACTGTGCTTGGCGGCATTCGTCTTCAGCCCGAGCGACTGGCTGATCTCGTTGATCGAGCGTCCCTCGAAATGGCGCAGCATGAACGCCGCGCGCTCCATCGCGCTGAGGCCCGTCATCGCCGCCGCAATCCGTTCGTGTACCTCGGTGCTCATCATCAGGCGTTCGGGCGACGCGCCGGCCCTGTCATTTCGTTCGACAGCAGCGCCGAACTGCTCGAGATCCGTGCCGTCGTGCGCGGTCTCACGATGCGGCCGTGACCGAATCAGGTCGATCGAGCAGTTCACGGCGATCCGGTGAAGCCACGTGCCGAAGTTCGCCCGTGATTCGAAGCGCCCGAGCTGCTTGTATGCCCTCAAGAAGGTCTCCTGGACGACATCCTCGGCGTCGTGCGGGCTGCCCGTCATGCGATACGCCAGACGGTAGACGGCGCGGCTATGGCGATCCACGAGCGAGTGGAAAGCTTCGCTGTCTCCGCCGCGGGCCAGCGCGACGGCTGCGGCGTCCGTTTGCGGCATCCGGTTGTTTAGACGGGGGGTGGGGGTGATGGTTAGTTCCCGGTCGGCCCGGGCAGTGTATTACTTCCGGACGGTTCAGGTCGTTTGTGCGTCCTGACGCCGTGCGGCTGGGGTCTCGTCGCTGCGTGCGGCGTCCACCGCCGCAAGGAGCTCACGGGTCTTGTCGATTTCGTCTTGCAGGGCGTCGATGCAGGCTTCCTGCGAGTCGTGTGCCTTGTCGCTGGCAATGCCGCAGAACGGGCAAACCGTGAACGCCATAGCTGGTGCCCTCGCACTTTCGCAGGAACGTCAGCGCTGGTGCAAAAAAGGCACCATGGACCGGCCGCTACCCGATCGACGCGAGCGTCCGTCTGATCCCCGCTGCCAGCGGGGTGATCCGGTAGTTCAGTTCGCGAACACTGCGCTGGCTGTCGAGCGGCCAGTCGTGTGAAAAAATAGCGACGGCGCCGCGAGTGATCAGCGGCGGGCGGCCGGTCAGCTTCGTTCGCATCTCCTCGACCGCGCCGGCAAGGCGCGCCGCACCCGCCGGAATCCGCCGCGGCAGTGAACGTCCCGTGACCTCCCCCATGATCTCGAA
>JACDCA010000082.1 GCA_013694635.1 Acidobacteriota bacterium
GGCGTGCTCATCCCGCACGGGGCGGCACGGGGGTGGCACTGTCTATAATCGTGTCGCTACTTTCAAATACCGCCGCCGTTCATCTTTGGTTTACGGGAGTTCCCTGATGCGACGTTCGTTTTGCGTAACCTTCGCGATCTGCCTCAGCTGCGCATTCTCTGCCGGCCTCGCGGCCGAGAACTGGCCGCAGTGGCGTGGCCCCGGCGGGCAGGGCATTTCGACGGAGAAACAGCTGCCGACCGAATGGAGCCCTGCGACCAACGTCGCCTGGAAAGTGGAGTTACCCCACGGCTACTCGTCCCCGATCGTCTGGGGCGACAGGATCTTTCTGACGTCCGCGATCGAAGGGGAAGTCGTGCCGGGGCACATCCCCGAGTCGGTCAGGATCAAGCAGCCGCATCCCCAGTCCGTGGCGGGTGACAAGAAACACGCGCTGAAGCTGCTGGCTCTCGATGCCCAAACCGGAAAGATCGTCTGGGAGCAGACGGCCTACGAGGGGCCGGTCTTCGACGCGCGGCATCAGCGCAGCACGTTTGCCGGGCCGACGGCGGTTACCGACGGAAAGATGGTGTACGCGTATTTCGGGCCCGAAGGTCTCTTCGCCTACGACACGAGCGGCAAACTGGCCTGGAAGATGGTCGAGAAGTTTCACACCGCAGGTCTCGGCGCCGGCACCTCGCCGATCCTTCACGAGAATCTCGTCATTCTGCAGCGCGATGAGGACAACGAAACGTCGGTCGTCGTCGCCTACGACAAGACCTCGGGGAAGGAAGTCTGGAAGACGAAGCGTCCGGTGCAGATCAGCTGGTCCACACCCGTCATCGTCACTGCCGGATCGAGAACCGAGCTCGTCACCAACGGCTCGGAGCACGTGATCTCGTACGACCCCGCCACCGGGAAGGAACTCTGGAAGACGACCGGCGTGCAGAGCAACGCCATCCACACACCGCTGGTGGGTAAGGGGCTCGTGATCGTCACGGCCGGGTACCCCGCCAAGAAGATCATCGCGATCCGCACGGGCGATCAGCTGGAAGACAAGCGCGTGGCCTGGCAACACACGAAGGGCACCGGTTACGTGCTGTCGAACATCCTCTACGGCGACTACGTGTACCTCTCGACCGACAACGGGATCCTCACGTGCCTCGACGCCGCGACCGGCGCTGTGAAGTATGAAGGGGGGCGCCCGCCGAAGCCGACGCATTTCATGGGATCGGCCGTCGCGTACGACGGGCTGATTGCGATGACGAGCGAAGACGGCGATACCTACATGATCAAGGCAGGCCCCGCGCACCAGATCGTCCGCGTCAACTCCGTCGACGAGCCGGTTTATTCCTCACTCGCCCTCGCCAACGGACGCGTCTACATCCGCGGGACGAAGCACCTCTATGCAATAGGAAAGTGATAATTCGCTGTATCCCCGTCCTGGTCGCTCTCAGCCTCGGCTGCGCGGCTCGCAGCGCCTCGCCCGCGCGCGTTGCGACAGAAGCGATCTCCGAAACGTCCGTCCGCAGCCACATGGAGTTCTTTGCAAGCGATGCGATGAACGGGCGCGGGAGCGGGACGCGCGACGAGTGGATCGCGGCAACCTACATCGCGTCGCACCTGCGCCGGTGGGGGCTCGAGCCCCTTGGTGACGAGGGCGGCTATGTGCAGGCGATCGCCGTGGAGCGCCCCGAGCTGGGGTCGCCGCCGGTGTTATCGGTGGGAGACCGCCGATACGTCCACGGTAAGGAGATCACCGTCGCGAGCATCACCGCGCCGCGCCTTTCCGGACCGTTGACGCGCCACCAGCCGGGCGCAGTCGTCCCCCGAGGCGCGGTGCTCCTTCTCCCCGAGCTGACGCGGGAGATGGGCGAGGCCCTCGCTGCGGCTGCCCTCGTGCTCGCGCGACAGAACGGCTGCGGCCCGATTCGAGGACAGCCCGGCGCGCTGCCGCGCGTGTCACCGCGCACGGTCGGCGTGCGGCCCGCTGCGGCGCGCCCGGCGTGTGTGGCACTCGACGGAGCGACCTACACGGCGATGGAGAACGTCGCCGCTGGCGCGACTGTGACCCTGGAGGGGGACGTGAAGAACGTCACCCGGAGCACGACCTGGAACGCCGTCGGACGAATCACCGGGAGCGACCGGCAGCACGCGCAGGAAGTGATCCTGCTCAGCGCCCACCTGGATCATCTCGCGCCGCGTCCGAACGCGGCCGCAGGCGCCGACAACATCTTCAATGGCGCCGACGATGATGCGTCGGGAGCCGTCGCGGTGATGGAGCTGGCTGACGCGATCGCGAGAGGGCCGCGGCCGAAGCGGACGATCGTGTTCGCATGGTTCGGCAGCGAGGAAGCCGGCGGAACCGGCTCGCGGTTCTTCGCCGACAAACCCGTCGTGCCGCTCGAGCGGATCATCGCAAACCTGCAGTTCGAGATGATCGGCAGGCCGGATGCGAAAGTGCCGCCGCACACGCTCTGGTTGACAGGCTACGAACGGTCGACGCTCGGGCCTGAGCTTGCCAGGCGCGGCGCGAAACTCGTGCAGGATCCGCATCCGGAGCAGAGCTTCTTCACGCGGTCCGACAACATTCAGTTTGCGCGCCGCGGCGTGGTGGCGCACACCGTCTCGAGTTTCGGGCTTCACAAGGAGTACCACACCCCCGCCGACGAGACCCGCTTCATCGACTTCTCGCATATGACCGACGCGATCCGATCGATGCTGGCGCCGATCCGCTGGCTGGCGGATTCGACGTTCAAGCCGGAATGGCTGCCGGGTAAGAAACCCTAACGTGCGACGTGCGACGTGCGACGTGCTGGACGTGCGATGGGCTCAGCGTGCGGCGTGGATCGACAGATCACGGACCAGCCAGCCAGGCGCAGGATGGACGCGCAGATATCGCGCCTCGACGTCAGGTAGTTGAATCCGGAAGGGGACGTCGCGCGGATTCTCGAGTGCGCCGGCGATGGCCGCGCCTCCAGTCCAGTCCAGCCATGCCTGTGTCCAGGTCGCTCCGTCGAGCGACGTCTCGACTTCCATACGCGGATGGAGCCGTCCGAAGTGCGTGCGCAACGGCACCGACAGCGTGCGAACGATCTTCGGAGCCCCGAGGTCGAGGACGACGTATTCGCGCTCCGCGTACGTGATCTGTACCGGCCGCAGCACGGGGCCGGCCGGCCCTGCCCTCCTGCGTGGCTGCGCCGGCAGCAGGAAGACATGGCCTGCGGCTGTCGCGCCGTGCGACTGCACACCGGGCAGCGAGCCGACGAATCCCTCGAACCATCGGTCCTCGTCGAACCGGGCATTGACGACGACAATCAGAGGCCGTGCTTCCGCGAAATGCAGGATCGCCGACGGGTCGCCGCGATGAAGGGCCGTAGACATGATCCCGTGGTGAGGCGGCGTGTGGCCGCTGTATCCATTCACGGTCGGCCGGCCGTGCTGGATCATCCTGAACATTGCCGTCGCTCCGACCACAGGGTCCTCGATGGGTAGTTCGAGCACGGTGGCGTCGTGTGCGGGCGGCAGGGGATAGCGCCCGATCGGTGCGGCCAGCGGGATGGCATCGACCCACCCGTCGACGAACAATCCGGCAAAGACGACGACGGCTGTTGCGACCCTCCAGCGTGGCCGCGGCACCGTGAGCCGGCGAAACGCGAGTGCACCGGCAATGCTCAGCGTCAGCGCGCCAAGCATGGCGAAGCGCGCCGGCGCGCGCAGTCCATTGAACCCGGGCAGCAGCGCGAGCCCCGTGTAGGGCCTGGTGATCGCCTGCAGCGGTTGCGCTTCAGGTGCAGGACCCAGCGCGAGCCACCACATGAGCATCGTCGCGAGCGTGTAGAAGAGCAGCGGCGACCGGTTCGACACCGCCTGCCTCAACGCACTCCACCTGGTGAATGCCAGTGCAGCAATGATGACCAGCGCGACTGCCGTGATGCCCGGAAAGAGCAGATCCTCCTGGGTCTTGGTCGTGACGGCCGGCCAGAACGTCAGGATGTACGTCATCCGGAGAAACGCCCCAGGATCGGCGCTGAAGAGCATCATCTCTCCCCACTGCCTCCCGAGCCCGAGGTCGGCGTGGACCGCCCGGTATTTCAACAGCGACGGCAGGAGGAGCACCGAGCACAGGACGAACGAGCCTGCCAGCACCAGCCCTGGTCGAGGATCTGACTTCCACCGGACGAACCAGAGCAGCCACGCGCCGATCAGCACCGGAAAGAACAGCATGAAATAACCGTTCGACAGCGCCTGGAGGAGCCAGGCGACGCCGAACAGCGCGAGCCAGCGGGCGCGCCGTTCGTCCAGGTACGCGTGCATGGCCAGCAGTGCCACCGGCATCCACTGCGCGGTCAACACCTGCAGATGTGAAAGCTGGCCCGCCCTATACGGGGCGAAGGCGAACGCGACGCCGGCGATGGCCCCCGCCAGCGCAGAGCCTGTCAGCCGGCGTCCGAGAAGAAACGCGCAGAAGCCGGAGAGCCAGCACGAGAGGATCAGCGCGACGTTGTAGGCGCCGATGGCGTTGAGCCCTGCGAGCTGCAGCGGCGTCGTGAACACCGCGATGCCGAAGAGGTGTTCCGACAACGCGAGCGTGTCTGGCAGCGGATAGAAGATCGGCGGGCTCCACCAGCGCTCTGTGAACGGCAGCGCCTGCGCGTTCCACCAGAGGATCCAGGTATTGAGGATTGGATCCCCCTGATCTCCGGCGACCCGGGACGTCAGTCGCGCCGGGACGGGCCACAACCAGGCGAGCGACAGCGCCAGGAAGAGCGCGAGGTACCGCATTCGAGCACGGCCTTAGCGGACCGCCGCGGTTCCCCGGCCGCCGGCGGCCGGTCTGGGAAGGGGCTTGCGCGGCAGCTTGTCGTCGCGGTTAGCCGTCAGGTAGACGAACGACGCGACGATCACCGCGTTCTTCCGCATGTCTTCTTCCTGGACTCGTTCGTAGACGTCCATGTTGGAGTGGTGCGTACGCGTGTCGTACTCGACCTCGTCCTGGATGAACTGGAACCCGGGTAAGCCGACGGCATCGAAGGCCTGGTGGTCTGTGCCTCCCGTGTCGCGGATGGTCGTCGTTGTCATGCCGAGGTTATGGAACGGTTTGATCCATGTCTCGAAAATCGGTCCGATGGCCTCGTTACCCTGAAGATAGACCCCACGGATCGCCGGTGCCGTTGTCGACGTTGAAGTACCCGGCGAACTTCGCATGATCCGGTTTCAGCGTCATCGTCGCCCGGTCGGCGAAATGCTGGGTGACGTACGCACGCGAGCCGAGCAACCCCTGCTCCTCGCCGCCCCAGAGCCCGATCCGGACGGTGCGTCGCAGCTTCACACCGCTCTCCTTGAGAATCCGCATCGCCTCCATCATGACGGCCGATCCGGCGGCGTTGTCGGTGGCCCCCGTCCCGCCATGCCATGAATCGAAATGCGCCCCGAGCATCACCAGCTCCGGCGCGAGCGCCGTGTCGGTCCCCGGGAGCTCCGCGACGACGTTGAAGGATTGCGGGTCGTCATGGAAGGTGTTCTTCACATCCATTTCGATCGTTACCGGCATCTTTTTTTCGAGCGTACGGACGATGCGGCCGTAGTGTTCGATGGCAATGACGATCGCCGGAAGACCGAGGTCGGTGACGGTCGGCTGTCGGTTCGCGCTGTTGCCGCCGAGGAAGATCGTGCCGCCGTCGCCGCGGCCGGCGCTGATCAACGCCACCACACCTTCGTCCTTGAAGAACTGGGTGCGCTGCGCTGCGATCCCCTGCGCTCCTCCGCGTCCGCCTCCCGGGCCCCCCTGCCGTTCGGGGGCGCCGGCGCGGCCGCCGCGCTGGCCGCGCGGTGTCGCGTCAGACTCGCGTCGGAGCTCGGCGAGCTGCTGGTCGGTATAGCGCGTGGCCGGTGACGTCCACAAAGCGGGCACTTCGCGCAGCGCCGAGGTGAGCACGAACTTTCCGCGCAGCTGTCCCTGGAACTTCGCCATGTCCTCCGCGGTCTCGATCACCGCGTGGACCGCTTGACCGGATACGAGGCCGTTGGTCCCAGGCGTCCACGCGGTGGACATGCCGGTCAGCGGAAAACTTCCCCCCGGCGTCGTGGCCATCGCGTAGAACTTATCGTTCGTCCAGCCTTTGCCGAACGGCCCCCACGGCTCGAGCTTCACGTTGCTCAGACCCCAGGAGGTCATCTCCTTCACCGCCCACTCTCCGGCCTTCCTGAACCCGGGCGCGTTGGTGAGCCGCGGACCGTAGACATCGGTCAGCCAGCTCATGATGTTCATGACCTGCGACCGCTGAAAGCCCTCCTCTTTGATCCGGTATACGGACTCGAGGTCGACCTTCTCCTGCTGCTGGGCAGCGAGAGGCACGAGGACGAGGGTGCCGGCAAGCGTGGCGACGGCGATGAGCGGCCGATGGCGGAGCGTCAATACCATCCACGTCCTCCCGAAGTGTGCGAGATGCAACCGGGATGATACTCCGACGCCCTTACAGTTTTGTACTTCGACGACAAACCTGTCAGTCGCCGCGGGCCGAAACCCGCAGCATTTCGAACGTTTCCCCACAACTGTCATGGTCCGGCCGTTGCACTTCGCGGGTACGACATGTCTGCGCTCCTCTCTCCAGATCGCCCCGAGTCCCCGGTTTTTTCGGACGGCATCGGCGACCGCGTGCTCTCCGCCGACCCGTCGACCGGTGAACACATCCAACTGCTGCGGATCAACCCGTCGCTGACGGCCGTGCCGTCATTCGAATTTGCGCTGCGCGAGCGAGTGGCGCGGCTCGCGAATTTCCGTCACGGGTATTACGCGCGCGTCCGCCGTGTGGACCGCGGCCAGGCGCACGCGCTCTCGATCGTCTCGGATCACGTCGAGGGCACGAGGCTCTCCGACCTGCTTCGGGTCGCGCGCGAGCGGAAGCTGACGCTCGACACCAACGCCGCGCTCTGCCTGGTGCGGCAGCTGGTGCCTGCGGTCTCGCTGCTGCACGAGAATGCTCGGGACGTCGCGCACGGCCTCATCGCCCCTGAGCGGCTCATCGTCACGCCCCACGCGCGTCTCGTGCTCGTGGAGCACGTGCTCGGCGCGGCGATCGAACAGATGCAGTTTGGCCGGGATCGGCTGTGGCACGAGTTCCGGGTCGCGATGCCTCCGACTCCGGGAATTCCGCGATTCGACCAGCGGGCGGACGTCACCGGTATCGGGGTCGTCGCGCTGTCGCTCGTGCTCGGACGGCCGCTCACCGCCGACGAGTACCCGCGCGCGCTGAATGATCTCCTCAACACCGCGCGCGAGCGGACGGCGATCGGCGACGAGCAGCCGCTCTCACCGCCACTGAAGTCATGGCTCGCACGTGCGCTGCAGCTCGACAGTCGCCGGGCCTTTGCGTCGGCGCCCGAAGCGCTCGCCGCACTCGAGCAGCTCACCGGAGAAGGAGCGGCGTACGTGGCCGCGCCGATCGCGCTGGAAACATTCCTGTCACGTTATGTGGAAGCGGTGCTTCAGCCCGGAACAGCCCCCCCGCCGACTGCCGTGCCGACCCCGATCGCGGCAGTGCCGGCGATCTCGGACGTCGTCGACCTGGGCGATCTGCTGACTCCCACCGGCGTCTCCTCCTTTAAGGACAAGCGGAACATGCCCGCCGCGAAATCAGTGGCGACGGCGCCGGTATCCGGCAAATCCGCTGGCTCGAACCGGAAATGGTTCATCGCCGCTGCCGTCGTTGCGATTCTCGGCACCGGTGGGTACGTCGGCTTCAAGAACTTCCGCCCCGCCGCGGCGCCCGCCATGGCGACGCTGGCCGTGCAGTCGAATCCGCCAGGCGTGCCCATCTTTGTCGACGGCATCGAGCGTGGCATGACGCCGGCGCGGGTGAGTCTGACAGCGGGCTCTCACATCCTCGAGCTGCGCGGCCGCGGTGTTCCGCGCGTGATCCCCGTCACCCTGACGGCCGGCGCCGAACTGTCGCAGTATCTGGAATTCCTCGACACCCCTTCGACCGGGCAGATTGCGGTTCAATCGGGACCCGCGGGAGCGACCGTCACCGTGGACGGCGTCCAGCGCGGGGTGTCGCCGCTGACGATTGCGGATCTCGCACCCGGTGAGCACCAGGTCGTCCTGCAGGGGCAGGGCACGTCGGCCACGCACAAGGTGATCGTCCAGGCGGGCGCCACGGCGTCCCTGGTCGCACCGATGACTGCCGCGGCCCCGGCATCAACGACTGGATGGATCGCGGTCAAGATCCCCGTCCCTGTCCAGATCCGTGAAAACGGCAACCTTCTCGGGACGAGCGAGACCGACCGGCTGATGCTGCCGGCCGGCAAGCACGAACTGGAATTCGTCAATCCCGCGCTGACGTATCGCGCGACGCGAACGGTGCAGATCGCGGCCGGCAAAGTGACGCCGGTGACGCTCGACCTGCCGCGCGGCGTCATCCACATCAATGCGACGCCGTGGGCGGAAGTCTGGATCGATGGACAGCGGGTCGGCGAGACCCCGATCGGCAATCTGGCCGTGTCGATAGGCGCGCACGAAATCATCTTCCGCCACCCGCAATTCGGCGAGAAGCGGCACGCCGTGTCGGTCACGCCCGGCACACCCGTCCGGGTCAGCATGGAGATGAAGTAAGCCGTAGTCCAGCCCTTCAGGGCTGTCTTCGGATGAGGAGTGGAGATGAAAAAGTTTCTGATCGCCCTGTTCGTCTTCGGGGCGGCAACAACGGTTGCCGCGCAGGAGCGCGACGGCAATTCGATCGGCACGGCACGCGAGCTGTATGCCTCCGCGCGCTACGACGAGGCGCTTGTCGTCCTCAATGGAATCCGCCCGTCCGAAAACGGGGCGACCGGGGAGCGCAAGGCCATCGAACAGTACCGCTCGCTGTGCCTGCTGGCGCTGGGACGCGGCACCGAGGCCGAGACCGCGATTGCCGCCGTTGTGACGATGGATCCGTTCTTCGTGCCCACCGAGAGTGACGCCTCGCCCCGCGTCCGCTCGGCCTTCAGCGACGTCCGCACGCGGTTGCTTCCGAACATCGCGAGCACGATGTACGCGGCTGCCAGGCAGTCGTACGAGCGCAAGGAGCCCGCGGTTGCGGAAAAGAAATTCCGCGAGCTGATTACGCTGCTCGACGATCCGCAGATGAATGGCCGCATGGGCGACATGCGCACGGTCGCGGCGGGGTTCCTCGACCTCGCGACCGCCGCGGCCGCGCCGCCGCCGGAGCCGAAAAAGATCGAACCGGTCGCCCCCGCGCCGCCGCCCCCGGCGCCGGTGCCCGCGAAGCCGGCCGAGCCGCAGGTTTATGTCGGCGGCGAGCCCGGTCTGGTCGCCCCGGTCGCAATTCGACAGGTGCTGCCGAATGTGCCGGCCGCGGTGGCCGGCATGACCAAGGACCGCGGCTACCTGGAGATCGTCATCGACGAGCAGGGCCGAGTCATGTCCGGGGCGTTACGAAGCGCCATCCATCCGATGTACGACAACATTCTGCTGAATGCAGCGAAGGACTGGAAGTACCGTCCAGCGACGTTCAACGGCACCCCGGTCCGCTTCAAAAAACTGATTCAGATCACTCTTCCTCGCCGGTAGACGTGGTAGCGTGGCGGGCCACGTCCACCAAGGAGGAGTGTGTGAAAAAGTGTCTCTTCGTAGCCGCGGCCGTTCTTTGCGCCGCGACGGTATCCGCCCAGCAGGCTCCGCCGCCGCCGCCGACCCCGGCCGCTTCAGCGCCGCAGCCGCCACCGCCGACCGACATCGCGACGAACCTCAAGCGCCAGCACGCGGCCATCAGGAAGAACCTTGCTGAGTCAGCGACGAAGATGGCGGAAGCAGATTACGGATTCCGCCCACAGGGTGTCGACACCGTTGTGCGCACCTTCGGCCAGTTCATCATCCATCTCGCGAATGCCAACAACAGCTTCTGTGCACGCGCGCTGGGTGAACAGCCAAAGGCAAACGCTGACGAAAAAGCCACGTTGACAAAGGCAGAGACCCAGAAGCTGCTGGAGGACTCGCTGGCGGTATGCGATCGCGCGTATGACAGTCTCACGCCGGCGTCAGCCGTCGAGATGCTGAAAATCGCCGGACGCAACAACACCGTGGTGGAAATTGCGCGCGCCAACCCGCTGATCAACAACCTCGCGCACAACAACGAACATTACGGCAACCTCGTGACGTACATGCGTGCCAAGGGGCTCGTGCCGCCGTCGTCCGAACCACGGTAAGGCGCCCACGTAGCACGCTACAATCACCGGATGGCCTCGATCCATCCGTTCCGGGCCTTGCGGCCCGAGCCGGAAGCGGCGCCCGCCGTTTCGTCCGTTCCCTACGACGTGGTCAGCACCGAAGAGGCCCGCCGCCTCGTCGCGGGTAATCCCGTCAGCTTTCTGCACGTTACGCGATCCGAAATAGACCTGCCGCCGGACGCCGACCCGTACTCCGCCGCCGTTTACGCTAAGGCGCGCGAAAACCTCGACACGTTACGCCGGACGGCGCCGCTGGTGCTCGACGATGAGCCGGCGTTGTACTTCTACCGCCTGCGGATGGGGCCCCATGAGCAGACCGGTGTCGCGGGCTGCTTCTCGGTCGACGAGTACGAAGCGGACGTTATAAAGAAGCACGAGCGCACGCGCCGCGACAAGGAGGATGACCGTACCAGGCACATCGTCGCGCTGCGTGCGCAGACCGGTGTCGTGTTCCTGACCTACAAGGCGCAGGCATCGGTGGACACGATTGCGCAGCGGGCGACGCGCGGCGCGCCGCTGTTCGATTTCACCGCGGAGGACGGCGTGCACCACACCATCTGGCGCGCGTCTCGGGAGGACAGTGCCGCGATGGTGGCGGCATTCGCGGGGATCCCCGCTCTCTACATCGCGGACGGTCATCATCGCGCCGCCAGCGCCGCCCGGGCTCGCGCGGAGGTGGGTGGACAGGCGGATTCGAGCGACGCCGGCACGTTCATCGCCGTCGCGTTCCCCGACCGCCAGATGCAGATCCTGCCTTACCACCGCCTCGTCAAGGATCTCGCCGGGCGGACGGCGACGGAGTTCCTCGACGAACTGCGAAAGGTCGCGAACGTTTCCGAAGGTCCGGCCGAGCCGCGCCGCAGGGGAGAAGTCTCCGTCTACCTTGACCGGCGCTGGTACGCGATGGATCTTTCGACGACCGAACCGGCCGATTCGTCGCATGCCAGCTCACTGGATGTCGCGCTGCTGCAGCGCAACGTGCTCGACCGGCTGCTGAACATCGGCGACGTACGGACCGACAAACGCATCGATTTCGTCGGCGGCTCGCGGGGGACCAAGGCATTGGAAGCGGCGCTGGACTCCGGCAAGGCCGCCGTCGCGTTCTCGATGTATCCCGTCACCATCGATGACCTGATGACAATCTCCGACGCCGGCGGGATCATGCCGCCGAAGTCCACCTGGTTCGAACCGAAACTCCGGGACGGCCTTTTAGTTCATTTGATTTGATGAGGGAGTGCAGCCCTAAAGGGCTGGACTACGCTGTGGGTAAGAATGAAGGTACTGGTAGCAGATAAATTCGAGCAGAGTGGAATCGACGGTCTGACGGACGCCGGCTGCGAGGTCCTCTACGAGCCGGACCTCAAGGACGATGCGCTGGCCGACGCGATCAAGGCATCCGCCGCTGACGTGCTGGTCGTGCGGTCGACAAAGGTCACAGCATCGATGCTGGACGCCGGACGGCTGTCGCTGATCGTGCGTGCGGGCGCGGGCTACAACACCATCGATGTCGCCGGAGCGTCGACGCGCGGCATCTACGTCTCGAATTGCCCGGGGAAGAATGCGATCGCGGTCGCGGAGCTCGCCTTTGCGCTGATCCTGTCACTCGATCGCCGCGTGCCAGACAACGTTGCGGAGCTTCGGGCCGGGAAGTGGAACAAGAAGGAGTACTCGAAGGCGCAGGGTCTGTACGGCAAGACGCTTGGCCTCCTGGGCGTGGGCAGCATCGGTCAGGAGCTGATTCGCCGCGCGGCGGGGTTCGGTCTGAAGGTCGTGCTGTGGAGCCGCCGGTTCGATGGTGAGCAGCGGCCGATCAGCGAGGATGAGGCGCGTGAGCTCGGCATCGAGCAGGCGATGCGCGCCACCCGGATCGATCTGGCCGCAACGCCCGGGGACGTCGCGGAGCGGGCCGATATCCTCAGCGTCCATCTCGCACTTGGCGGCGACACGCGCAACATTGTCAATGCAGACTTGCTGGCACGGATGAAGCCGGGTGCGATGTTCATCAACACGGCGCGCGGGGAAGTCGTCGATCACGCCGCCCTGGCCGCCGCAGTACAGCAGAAGAAGCTGCGGGTGGGGCTCGACGTCTACGCGCACGAACCGGCGACGGCGACCGGCGAATTCCACGACGATCTGCTGTCACTCCCCGGCGTGTACGGAACGCATCACATCGGCGCATCCACCGACCAGGCGCAGGAAGCGATCGCGGCGGAGACAGTCCGCATCGTCCGCAGCTACAAGGAGACGGGGCGTGTGCCGAACGTCGTCAATCTGGCGAAGCGGACGCCTGCCACGCACATGCTCGTCGTGCGCCATCGCGACCAGCCCGGCGTGCTTGCGCACGTCTTCGACGAGCTGCGCGAGGCGAATCTGAACGTGCAGGAGACCGAAAACATCGTGTTCGAGGGAGCCGAGGCCGCGGTCGCGCGGATCAACCTCGACGGCGTTCCGTCGGAGCACGTCTGCGCCAGGATAAAGAAACACCAGCACGTGCTGGATCTGCAGGTGGTGAAACTGTGACGAATCGCATCTTCAATTTCTCAGCCGGTCCCGCCGTCCTCCCCGAGGAGGTTCTCCGGGAAGCCCAGGAGCATCTGCTCTCGCTGCCGGGCGTCGGCATGTCGGTCCTCGAGATCAGCCATCGTTCGAAACCGTTCGACGAGATCATCGAGGGGTGCGAGGCAGACCTGCGCCAGCTTGGAGGTATTCCGGATACCCACCGGGTGCTCTTCCTGCAGGGGGGCGCGAGCCTGCAGTTCTCGATTGTGCCGATGAACCTTCTGCCCGCCGACGGCTCGGCCGACTACATCGTCTCGGGCGTCTGGTCGCAGAAGGCAGTCAAGGAAGCCAAACGCGTCGGGGGCGTGAAGATTGCGGCCTCGACCGAAGCCGACAACTTCAAACGCGTCCCGAAACAGCACGAGCTGACGCTCGATCCCAACGCCGCCTACGTACACTACACGACCAACAACACCATCTTCGGCACCCAGTTCCACTATCGGCCCGACACGGGGAACGTGCCGCTGATCGCCGATGCCTCGTCCGATATTTTCAGTGAGCCGATCGAGGTCGGAAAGTTCGCGCTTATCTATGCGGGCGCTCAGAAGAACCTCGCGCCCGCCGGTCTCACCCTCGTCATCATCAGCGACGACATGCTCCAGCGGACGCCGTCGTCGATCCCGACGATGCTGCAGTATCCGGTTCATGCGGAGAACAAGTCCCTCTACAACACGCCTCCGGTGTTCGCGATCTATGTCATGCGGCTGGTGCTTCGATGGTTGTTGAAGCAAGGGGGGCTCGCGGCGGTGGCGAAGGCGAATCAACGAAAGGCGGACAAGATCTACGCGTCGATCGACCGCACGGGCTTCTACACGGGACATGCCGCCGCCGACAGCCGCTCGAACATGAACGTCACGTTCCGGCTGCCGAACGAAGAGCTCGAGAAGAAGTTTGCGAAGGAGGCGACCGCGGCCGGCCTCGACGGGCTGAAGGGCCATCGTTCCGTCGGGGGCATCAGGGCGTCGATCTACAACGCATTCCCGGAGGCGGGGGTGGATGCCCTCGTCCAGTTCATGCGTGATTTCGAGGCGCAGAACGGGTAAGGCAAGCCGTTTATACGTAACGGGTTGCGGCGCCGCCCGGCGCGTACAGAAGTCTTACAAATCGGCGCGGCGCGACCTGCTACTTTGAAGGCTGCCCGTTTTCGTATCGAGGAGCCTTCAATTGTCCATCGCCACGTCATTCACGTCGAAACGTCTTCCCTACAACCTGACCACGATGAACTACATCACGGCGATCGTGATGGCGCTGTTCCATGTGGGTGCGATCGCTGCTCTGTTCTTTTTCTCCTGGACCAATTTCTTCGTCGCCCTGGCGCTTCACTGGATGGCCGTCGGTCTCGGCATCAGCCTCGGATACCACCGCCTGCACACCCATCGCGGCTACAAGACCTCGAAGACATTCGAATATTTCCTTGCCATCTGCGGTACGCTGACGCTCGAGGGGGGGCCGATCTTCTGGGTCGCGACCCATCGCGTGCACCATAAGCACTCGGATCACGAGGGAGATCCGCACACGCCGCACGACGGCGGGTTCTGGGCGCATGCCGGATGGATCCTGTTCGGCGACTCCAATCACAACAACACCGCCGTGATGTCGAAGTACGCGCCGGATCTTTCAGCGGACCCGTTCTATCGTTGGCTGAATACGTACCACTTCATGACCGTCGTCGTCGTCGGGCTGGTGCTGCTCGCGATCGGCGGATGGCCGATGGTGCTCTGGGGCATCTTCCTGCGCATTGTCTTCGGTCTTCATGCGACCTGGCTCGTCAACTCCGCCACCCATATGTGGGGCACGCGCCGGTTTGCGACCCGCGACGACTCGCGCAACAGCTGGTGGGTCGCGCTGCTGACCTTCGGTGAAGGCTGGCACAACAATCACCATGCTCACCCCGTGTCGGCCCGCCACGGCCTTGCCTGGTACGAGTTCGATGTGTCCTGGATCACCCTGAAAATGCTGAACGCCGTCGGCATCGTGCGTGACCTCAAGGTCGCGAAGGTGCGGCAGGTGCCTGAGCAGCAGGCCGCCTGAAGAAACGCGACGTCACCGCCTCTGGCACTCGGTGCCAGAGCGGTGTCAGCGCGATGGCCGCTGCCAGGTACATCGGCATGGCGTACCACGTGATGGCGTCCGGTCGACCCCACAGGGCGATCGCGTCCCTGTCCCCAGCCTCAGAAAATCCTGAACCACCAGCAGCGACAGTGACCGCTCGCCGATCCACGTCAGCACGCCTGACGTGCGCGTGAGGTGAGAGACGCTCGCTGCGAGAAACCAGAGCGCCGGCACTCCAGCAAAAAGCGGCACCGTGGCGCCCCACGCACTCGCCCCCGCCACCGGCGTTCCATACCAGATACTCCAGATCACCACGACCAATGCCGGTGCCGCAAGCAGTCCGGCTACGAGGCGCGACGGCCTTAAGTTCGGCATCATGGCGCGGGCGCGCTGACGCCAGAACGCCAGAACGCCGGGCTGCCTCGAGAACGAGAGCACCAGCCCTGTGACGAACAGCAGCACGTCCAGACGGTAGGACGGCAACGCCACGAGGGTCATCGCGGCCAGATCGACCGGGGCGGCCACATCACCACTCGCGTAGGCCGCCTCGAACGCAGGCAGACCCCCGTCCCCGGCGCCGCCGCGTGTGTCGACGTAGAAATGGAACGCGGCGATCCACAAAATAATGATCCCGCGCAGGATATCGACCGTCTCCAGCCTGCCGACGGCCGCAGGGAGGCGGGTCAGCGGATCACGTCCCACTCTTGTATTCTTCGAAGGTCATGGTCAGCGGCCGCCGCCGGTCCGTCATTTTCTTCACCGTGTTCGGCATCTGCCTGGTGGCGATCGCCGTCGCGCTGAATGTGGGCTGGGTCGTCATCAGCTGGCGTCGCGGAGTTCTGGCCGTCTTTGGCCTGATCTTCTTTCTGGTCATCATCGCCGGAATGGTGCTGAACACAATTTTTCTCGTTCGCGAGATCCGGCGCAACGAGCAGCACGACTCCTTCATCAACGCCGTCACCCACGAGCTCAAGACACCGGTGGCCTCGATCCGCCTGTACCTCCAGACCCTGCTGACGCGCGAGCTCGACGAGGCGAAGCGCCAGGAGTTCTACAAGGTGATGCTCGAGGACAGCGACCGGCTCCTCAACACCATCGAGCAGGTGTTGAGAGCGGGCAGCACGCAGTCGCATTTCAGGCGCATTGCCCAGCTGCGCGTCGACCTCAGCGAGATCGCCGGCGAATGCATCACGCTGGCACGGACGCGCTTTCATCTCGGCGAGGATGCGCTCGTCTATGACGAGCGGACGACCGGGCCCGCGGTCGTCATCGGCGACGCGGACGAACTGAAGGCTGCCATCTGGAATCTCATCGACAATGCCGTCAAGTATTCCGCGCCGGACCCACGCGTCACCATCTCGGTCGAGGAAACCGCGGATCGCTCCCGGTACGCCCTCAAGGTGCGCGATCGCGGCGCGGGTATCTCGCCGCACGAGCTGAAACGCGTCTTCCGCCGCTTCTATCGGATCCACGGGATGTCGGTCCGCGCCAAGGGCAGCGGCCTGGGTCTGTTCATCGTCCGCTCGGTCGCCAAACGCCACGGCGGCAAGGCATACGCCGAAAGCGAAGGATCCGGAAGGGGGAGCACGTTCACCCTCCTGCTGCCTCGCGCGCCCGAGCCGGTGTGAGCGAGCGCCGGAGGGGAGTCGCCGCAGGCGACCGCGAGCGCGCAGCGAGGTGGGGAATGTGAAGGGGCCCCACCGAGCGGAGTAATCTATGAACACACCGCCGAGAGTCCTCGTCGTCGAGGACGAGAAGCACCTCGCCGAGGCCCTCCGGTTCAACCTCGAAGCGGAGGGGTACTCGACCGACGTCGTCGAAACCGGCGAAGCTGCACTCGCCGTTCTCGCGGGCAGCGAACGGACCGGGTACGACCTCGTGGTTCTCGATGTGATGCTGCCCGGCAAGGACGGCTTCAGCGTGGTATCCGACCTCCGCGCCGCAAGACAATTCGTGCCGGTGCTCATTCTGACAGCTCTCGGCCGCCCCGACGATGTGTTGAAGGGATTCGACGCGGGCGCCGACGATTACCTGCCCAAGACGACCGAGCTGGCCATCCTCATCGCACGCGTCAGCAGTCTCCTGCGGCGAACGGCCTGGGCCACGCGCGCCCAGGATCAGTACGCCTTTGCGGAGAAGACGATTGATTTCGACACCCTGGAGCTTCGCGTCGGCGACCGCACGCTGCCGCTGACATTGATGGAAGCCAACCTCCTGCGGTACCTGATCCAGCATGAAGGCAAGGCGGTGTCGCGCAGGTCCATGCTGGAGGATGTGTGGGGCGTCCAGGAAGATACCGACACGCGGCCGATCGACAACTTCGTGGTCCGGCTGCGACGCTACATCGAGCGTGAGCCCTCGAAGCCGCGCCACCTCCTGACCGTTCGCGGCGTCGGCTATCGCTTCGTGGCGAATCCAGACGCCTGACAGTGGGTACGCCGTTCTCGAGACGCCTTACTGGAACCCTCGAGGTACACGGCGGCGCCGACGCCGGCGCCTGTTCACAGATGAAGGGCTCGGGGGGGCGTCAGCCGGCGCGGGATCGGCACGCTGCGCCATAAGCTCGCGCCAGTGCTCGCCGACGTCGGGACGGTCGGTGTGGATTTCGAGCCACGTCAGCGCTTCGGGCAACGACGATCGATGCAGGAGGCCGCGTTGGCTACGCA
>JACDCA010000124.1 GCA_013694635.1 Acidobacteriota bacterium
AGGCGCGCTGGCTGGCGCCGGTTTCGGCGAAGTAGATGCCCACCCGAGCGCCGCTGCGCACGATGTGATCGGTCCGGACACTCTCGGCGCGCAGCGCCTTGACAGCGGCGTCGCCGATCGCGTTCCCCGGCAGGGCCGTCACGTAGTGGCTGTCGAGCCCGAACTGCGCCAGGCTCACGGCGACATTGGCTTCGCCGCCACCGAACGTCGCGGAGAGGATCGGCGACTGGAAGAAACGCTCCATGCCCGGGGGGCTGAGCCGCAGCATGATCTCGCCGAATGTCACAACCTTGGGCATCGAGCTCAACTCCTCGCGGATCTCACGTTTGCCACGACGCGCGCCGCATTCGACCGCAGCACGTCGAAATCCCCTGCCGCGATTGCCGCCGCGTCGAGGAGCGCCGTGCCGATCCCCACCGCGACCGCTCCCGCGCGGATCCAGTCGCCCGCATTGTCGAGCGTGACGCCGCCGGTGGGCATGAGTTTGATGTGAGGGAGAGGCCCGCGGACGTCCGTGAAAAACCCCGGCCCCAGCGACGTCGCCGGAAAGACCTTGACGACGTCGGCCCCGGCCTCCCAGGCCTCGAAGATTTCGGTCGGGGTGAAGCATCCCGGCATCGCGGCGACACCCGAGGCGTGACAGGCGCCGATCACGGTCCTCTTGAAAACGGGACTGATCACGAACTGCGCCCCCGCGTCGATCACGCGTGCGGCGGTTTCCGCGTCCAGCACCGTGCCGGCGCCCAGGACGACACCGGCAGGCAGCGTCGGCGCCAGTCGCCGAATGAGCTCGACCGCCCCGGGCACCGTCATCGTCACTTCGAGCGCGCGGATGCCGCCGTCGGCGATGGCGTCTACCACGGCGCGGAGCTTGTCGGGCTCCTTCATCCGAATCACCGCGACGACGCCCGCCCGCTCGATCGATTGAACGATCGCCTCGCGTCCGCTCATCGAGCTCTGCGGCATGAGTAGGACATCTCCATCCCGGAAGATAGTTCCACAAAAACGTCAGCCACCCGGCAATTCTGTAATCCGGTGCCCGTCTGTTTCCGGTCATGCGCATCGCCACCGGGCGGGAACATGCCAGAATTTTCCAAGGCGCGCAAAGAACTGTACGGAATGGATCCTGCCTCCGGTGGTCTCAATCCCATGTCATTCATGTCCCACTTCGCCAACGACGTCGCGATCGACCTCGGTACTGCCAACACGTGCGTGTTCGCGCGCGGACGCGGCATCGTCGTCAACGAACCCTCCATCGTCGCCTTCAACACGGCCAAGGGGCAGGTCGAGGCCGTCGGACAGGAAGCGTACGAGATGCTGGGGAGGACACCGCCGAATATCAGAGCCGTCCGCCCGATGAAGGACGGCGTGATCGCCGACTTCGACGCCGCCGAGAAGATGATCTCGCATTTCGTCCGCAAGGCGTACGGCCGCCGTCCGCTGATGCGGCCGCGACTGGTCATCGGCGTTCCGCCCGAGATCACGCCGGTGGAACGGCGCGCGGTGAAAGACAGCGGGTTCCGCGCAAAGGCGAGCGAAGTGCACCTGGTGGACGAGCCGATGGCGGCGGCGATCGGGGCAGGGCTGCCGGTGAGCGATCCGTCGGGCAACATGATCATCGACATCGGCGGTGGCACGACAGACATCGCCGTGATCTCGATGGCCGGCACGGTGTACGGACGCTCGCTGCGCGTCGCCGGTGACGCCATGAACGAGGCGATTGCCACCTACATGAAAAAGGCGCGCAACCTGCTGATCGGCGAGCGGACCGCGGAGCAGATCAAGTGGGAAGTCGGGTCCGCGGCGCCGCTCGACGAGCCGTTGAAGATGGAAGTGAAGGGACGACATGTCTCCGAGGGCGTGCCGCGCACTGTCACGATCTGCGACCAGGAAATCCGCGAGGCGCTGGCGGAGCCGCTCCGACAGATCCTCCAGGCGGTGCGCGATTCGCTGGAGCGCGTGCCGCCGGAGCTGTGCTCGGACATTTATGATGCAGGGATGGTGCTCACCGGCGGCGGCGCAATGCTGCGCAAGCTGGATCAACGCCTCGCGCGCGAAACCGGCCTGCCCGTCCTCGTCGCCGAGAACCCCCTGACGTCCGTCGTCATCGGCGCCGGCATGATCCTGTCGGATGAGGCGCTGATGCGGAGGGTCGTGTCGTAACGCCGGTAGGCCGGGCCTCTCAGGCCGTGTC
>JACDCA010000127.1 GCA_013694635.1 Acidobacteriota bacterium
GACATCCTCGCGAACGCCGGCGGCGTCACCACCTCGTACTTCGAGTGGGTCCAGGACCGGCACGGCTATTTCTGGGAGGAAGACGAAGTCAACCGGCGCCTCGAAGTCAAGATGGTCGAGGCGTTCAGGGACGTCCTGCAGACGTCGATCAAGTACAAGACCGACCTGCGCACCGGCGCCTACATCGTGGCGATCAACCGCGTCGCCACGGTTACGCGCATGCGCGGCATGTACGCTTGAAGAACGATAAAGTATGAATGATGAACTCTGAATTCAGAAGCGTCTCCGCGTTCATCGTTCATCGTTCATCGTTTCAAATCAGTCCCTGATCGAGCATCGCGTCGGCAACCTTCGTGAAGCCGGCGATGTTGGCGCCGTGGACGTAGTTGCCGGAGACGCCGTACTGCTCGGCGGTGTCGCGGCACGCGCGGTGGATCGCCTTCATGATCCGGTGCAGCTCGGTGTCGACGCGCTCGCGCGGCCAGGCGATGCGCGCGCTGTTCTGCGCCATCTCCAACCCTGACGTCGCCACGCCGCCGGCGTTCGCCGCCTTGCCCGGGGCGTAGAGCACTCCTCCCTCGATCAGCACTTTGGTGGCGGCGATGGTGCACGGCATGTTGGCCCCTTCGGCGACGGCGGCGACGCCGTTGCCGACCAGGTGACCGGCGTCCTTTTCGTTGACCTCGTTCTGCGTCGCGCTCGGGAACGCGCAGTGCGCGCGGTGCATCCAGAGCGGATTGAAGTCGTTCGCCGCGTCCCTTGCCATGTAGACCGCACCCTTGAAACGATCCGCGTACTCGCGCACACGCCCGCGGCGGACGTTCTTCAACTCCATCAGGAACGCGAGCTTGTCGCGGTCGAATCCGGCTTCGTCGTAGATGTAGCCGTCGGAGTCCGAGGCGGTCACCGCCTTCGCACCCAGCTCGATGAGCTTCTCGATGGTGTACTGCGCCACGTTGCCGCTGCCCGACACCAGGCAGGTCTTCCCTTCCAGCGTCTCGTTGCGCGTCGCGAGCATCTCGGCGGTGAAATAGACGGCGCCGTACCCGGTCGCTTCCGGACGGATGAGCGAACCGCCCCAGTTGAGACCCTTGCCCGTCAGCACGCCGGTGAACTCATTCCGGAGGCGGCGATATTGGCCGAAGAGGTATCCGATCTCACGCCCGCCGACGCCGATGTCCCCGGCGGGGACGTCGGTGTCGGGCCCGATGTGGCGCATCAACTCGGTCATGAAGCTCTGACAGAAGCGCATCACCTCGTCGTCGGACCGCCCGTGCGGATGGAAGTCCGAGCCCCCCTTGCCGCCACCCATGGCGAGCGTCGTCAGGGAGTTCTTGAACACCTGCTCGAACGCGAGGAATTTCAGCACGCCAAGCGTCACCGAGTGATGAAAACGCAGCCCCCCCTTGTACGGTCCCAGGGCTCCATTCATCTGCACGCGAAAACCGCGGTTGATGTGGACCTCGCCCCGATCGTCCTGCCACGGGACGCGGAACATGATCACGCGTTCCGGTTCGACGATCCGCTCGAGGATCTTCGCCTTGGCCAGATCCGGCCGGCGCTGCACGACCAGGTCGAGGCTCTCGAGGACCTCTTCGACCGCCTGGTGAAACTCCGGTTCCGCGGGGTTTTTCGTTTTGACGAGGGCAAGGATGTCGGTGACGTAGGTGGAGAGGGGCGCGCGCGTGGATCGGCTGACGAGCATCATTCCTCCTGCGCTAAGTCGACGTTCCGGCGAGCTCCGCACCGGGCGGGAGCGGGTGCCGGAGTGTATACCATCGCGGTTAAGATGTGCGCCTGATGAAAACAGTCTGTCTGCTCGCTCTCTCGGTGGCGCTCGCCGCGCCGCTGATGCTGGCCCGGCCGGACCTGCAGGCGCCGGAGGCGCCGACGGCGATCGATCCCCGGCGCGTCCAGGATCAGGACACGATGACCTGGGACGACTACCGGCCCATCCCCGGGACGAAATGGGCGGATCCCTCGTTGAAGCCGACGGCGCGTACGCTGCGCGTGGCGCTGGTCGCCGTCGATTTCGAGGACCAGCCCTTCGTGATCACGCTGCCGAAGCACTCGGACCTGTTCGGCAATCCGCAGGTCGACCCGATCGCGCGCGACGCGGTCCCACGGTTTTACGCCGACTTCTGGGGCAAGCCGGGGACGCTCAATCACGGCCACACGATTCACGAGTACTGGATGGAACAGTCACGCGGCCGCGTAGGCATTCCTGCGATCGATGCGTATGGCCCGTACCGGATGCCGCGAAAGCTGTTTCAGTACGGCCTGAACGAGCACAACCAGGAGGTCGGCTGCCCGACGGGACACACGTGCACGCACCGCATGGAGCCTGACGTCGACGAGCTCTGGACGAAGGCCGCCGGCGCCGACATCAAACACAAATACGACATCGTCCTCCGCATCTACGCCGGGTATGACGAGACCAGCGTCTGGCAGGAATTCGGCGAGATGAAGTTCAAGTCCAAAGAGGACATTCCGCCCGAGTGGGGAAACCCGGATACGACGAAGCCGCGCTGGCTGCCGACGCGCTACGTGCCGTGGACGTCATGGAAGGCAGGCGCGCAGCAATGGGGCTTGTCGTCGGTGCGCCAGGGAGAAAGCTCGGGAACGATCACGCACGAGATCGCGCACTTCGCGTTTCAAACCGGTGACAACAACAACAATCCTTACGTCGCGCCCTATCGGCGCGTCGGTTCGGGCCCGTGGGACATCATGGACCGCGGCTCGTTCAACGGGCCCGGCGGCCCGCACAAGCGCTGGGTCGTCCCGGCGGCAGCCGGCGCGTCGATGCCTGCCGGCTTCATGCTCCGTAATCGCATCCGCTACGGATGGCTGCCGTCCGGGCAGGTGCTGCTGCTGACGCGGAGCGGCCTCGCCCAGTCAGGTCTCGCGGTCGCGACGATCACGGCGCGAGCCGTCGATCCGCGTCCCGGCCAGCTTGCCGGCGTGACCGTGACACTGGACGGCGACGTCCAGGACCGCACGCCGCGCTGCGAGATGACCCTGGACGCACTCTGTGCGGGCGACCCGCTCTTCAACTTCTATTCGATCGAAGTCGTCCAGCGGATCGGCTACGACTCGTTCACGCCCGACAACGGCGTGCTGATCGCAAAGAACAAGAACGTCGAAAGCCGGAGCTGCGGCTACAACTGTTTCACCTGGGTGATCGACGCGCATCCCGAAGACATCAAGCTCCCCGATTTCACGCGCCCGGACGGCTCGGTGGTCATGCGTACGATCGCGGATTACCGGCAGCTGAACGACGCGCTCTTCCACGCCGGTCTTCGCTCCGGCAGCCAGTACGAATGGAAGGACGAACCGAACCGCCTGCACTTCTACGTGATCGAGTCGAGACGCGATGACGCGGGGATTCTGTCGTATACGGTCGCCGTGCGGTCACTCGACGGCATCGGCGGCCTGCGGCGCGGTGTGCAGGTGGAGATGGACGAGACGTTCCCGATCGGCCCCGCCGGCGAGAACGTGATGGTCACGGTCCGCAACACCGGAACGGGAACGGACCTGTTTCGGGTTTCGGCCGACGTCCAGGATCAAGGCTGGACGGCGGCCCTTACCAATGCGCTCGTGGTCGTGAACGGGGGACAAACCGCCACGGTCTCCGTCCGCATAGCCAGGCCGGCTTCGGCGACGAGACCCGCAAGCCTGGCGTTCACCGCAACGTCCGAGAACGATCCGTCGAAGAAAAGCACCGTCACTGCGGCGCTGACAGCAGGGCGGTGACCAGACGGACGTAGGCGTCGATGCTCGCATCGAACTCGGCGACGTCCAGATACTCGTCATCGGTGTGCGCGACCAGAAACGACCCCGGGCCGAACAGCAGCGGCGCCCCCCACGTGCTGAGCAGCGGGATGTCGGTCGTGAATGGAAAGCTTTCGGCCGGCATGCCCGGGAGGGTGTGGAGCCGTACCGGCGGCACGCGGAGGACCTCTTCGACATCGACGAGCGGCTCGAGTGTCTTGGCCGCCGCGAGCACCTCGGCGGCGTCGCCGACGATTCTGAACATCACTTCCGCGGACGCCTGTGCCGGCACGACATTGGGCGCGACTCCCCCTTCGATGATGCCGACGGTGTAGAAAGTCTCCCCGAACAGCGGGTCCGTCGGCAGCTGCAGCTCCCGCAGGCGGACCAGGGCGTCCACGAGCTTCTCGATCGCGGATTCGAACTGGTGCGGCGCCGCGGAATGTCCGGCCCGGCCGTGAGCGCGGAGCTTGACGCGCAGGATGCCGCGCGTGCCGGTCGCCAGCTTGCTGCTGGTCGGCTCGCCGTTCACAAGAAACCGCGATCCTGGCGCCACGTTGTTGGCGGCCGAGGCTCCGTCGCTGCCCCGCTCTTCACCGACGACGAACAACAGGCCGACACGGCGTTCTTCTTGCGCCCGCAGCCGTTCCGACGCAGCGACCTGCGCCGCAAGAATGCCCTTGGCGTCGCACGCGCCACGGCCGTACAGGCGCCCATCGCGCAACGTGCTTGGAAAGAACGGCGGCACGCAGTCGAAGTGGGTGGAGAGGACAACGGTCGGCGTCTCGATCGTCGCGAGGACGTTGAACCGCCCGTCCGCGACGGGTTGCTCGGCCACGGCATAGCCGAGCTCGGTCAGCCGCTGCGACAGTAGACGGCCGCATGCCTGCTCGGTGCCGGTTGTCGAATCGACGTCGATCAGCTCGCGCGCAAAGGCGAGCGCGGCTACCGGATCCATGGCCACGGTGCCACAGGCCACGGTGCAACACGGTGCAACACGGTTGTCAACGAATCCACTCTTCCAGAGCTGTTCTCGCGCTGGTCTTCCCGTCTCTGTACTTGACGATGATCGGGGTGGCGACTGACAGCTCCCAGTCGGGCGCCGACTCGGATCGGATGCGCCGGCTCCCAGGCACGACGACGGCCCCTTCTGGGACGACGAGCGGCTCTCCCGGATTGGCCTTCACGATCGTGCCGTTCGTGATGTCATACAGCGGCGTCGACGCGGTCAGGATGGTGCCGGAGGCGAGCACGGCGCGCCGTTTCACGACCGCCCCCTCGTACACACCGCAATTCCCGCCGATGAGAACGTCGTCTTCGATGATGACGGGGAGCGCGCCGACGGGCTCGAGAACGCCGCCGATCTGGGCCCCCGCGCTGACGTGCACGCGGCTGCCGACCTGTGCGCAGGAGCCCACCAGCGCATGCGAGTCGATCAGCGACTCATCCCCCACCCACGCGCCGATGTTGATGTACATCGGCGGCATGCAGATCACGCCGCGCCCGGTGTAGGCGCCGTCGCGGATGCTGGAGCCTCCGGGTACGATACGAACTCCGCTCGCCGCATTCAGGGGTTTCAGCGGCAGCGTGTCCTTGTCGAAGAACGGCAGCGGACTCGGAGCCACCTCGATGGTCTCGCCGAAGCGGAACGCGAGGAGGATGCCGCGCTTCACCCAGGCATTCACGCGCCACCCCCAGGGTGAGGAGTCGTCGGGCTGGGCGGCTCGGACGACGCCGGCCGACAAGGCGTCGCGCAGCTCCGCGACGACCGCGCGTGCTTCGGTGCGCGATGCCGCATCCCCCTGCTCGAACAGGCGCTCGATCCGCGACTCGAGCATGGCTATCGCGCGACCGCGGCAGGTAGGGCGCCCATCGCCTGGAGGACGGCCGCGATCTTTTCACGCGACGCCGGCTGCGGCGGCACCATCGGCAGGCGGAACCGTTCGTCGAGCAGTCCCATCATCGCCATCGCCGCCTTGATCGGGATCGGGTTCGCCTCGACGAAGTTCACCGTGAGGAACGGCATGAGCGCCGTGTGAATCCGGCGGGCGGCACCGAAGTCGTTCGCCTCCGCGTACTCCACCATGCGCGACATCTCGGCGGGCACGCCGTTGGATGCGACCGAGATGATCCCGCGCCCTCCCACCGACATCACGGGCAGCGTCAGCGAATCGTCGCCTGACAACACGACGAAACCGTCCGGCACGCTGCGGCACACCTCGCAGATCTGCGGCATGTTCCCGGACGCTTCCTTTACACCCGCGATACCGGGGATCGTGGCGAGCCGCGCCAGCGTCGACGGCTCGACGTTCAGCCCCGTTCGGCCGGGCACGTTGTACACGATCACCGGGAGGCCCACTTCGCCGGCAATCGCGCGATAGTGCTGATACAGCCCTTCGGGCGTCGGCTTGTTGTAGTACGGTGTGACCGAGAGAAGCCCCGTCGCACCCGCCTGGCGCATGCGCGTGCCGACGTGAACGACTTCACGCGTGTTGTAGCCGCCGGCGCCCGCCAGAACCGGCACGCGTCCGGCAGCCTCTTCGACGACGAGCTCGACGATGCGGACGCGTTCGTCTTCGGTGAGAGTCGGGCTCTCGCCTGTCGTCCCGCACGGCACGAGGAAGTGAATGTCCGCGTCGATCTGCCGTTTCGCCAGTCTCCGAACCGCGCCTTCGTCAATGTTGCCGTCCGCGTCGAAGGGGGTGACGAGCGCCGTGCCGCAACCTGTCCACAGATCTCGCATGTTCATACTCCCAGCATGTCCCGCATCGTAAACCAGCCGCGGCGGCCGTGGATCCAGCGCGCCG
>JACDCA010000151.1 GCA_013694635.1 Acidobacteriota bacterium
CGGCGCGCCGTCCAGCGGGGGAGGAAGCGCAGCCGGGCCCGAAGAATCGCCGCCTGGATTTCGTCGAGACGCGAATTCACGCCGAACTCCGCGTGATGGTACTTATCGGATTGCCCGCCGTTCCGCAGCCTCCTGGCACGATCCGCGACGTCAGCGGCCGCCGCCGTCAACGCGCCGCCGTCGCCGAGGGCGCCGAGGTTCTTCGTCGGGTAGAAGGAGTAGGCCGCTGCCGCGCCGAAGCTCCCCACCGGCCGTCCCTCGCAGGTGGCAAGATGCGCCTGGCAGCAGTCCTCGACGATCGCAAGCGAGTGCCGGCCTGCCACTCGTACGAGTGCCGTCATGTCCGCGGGCTGGCCGTAAAGATGCACGGGCAGAATCGCCGCGGTGCGGGAGGTCACGGCGGCGGCGACCGCGTCCGGATCGATCGTGAGCCGCTCGGCATCGATGTCCGCGAACACCGGCCTCGCCCCTGCCATCATGATGGCGAGGGCGCTGTAGGCGGCCGAAACCGGGGACGTGATGACTTCGTCTCCAGGGCCGATCCCGAGCGCGCGCAACGCGATCGCGATCGCGTCGGTGCCGGTCCCCACGCCGATGGCATGCGGCGCGCCGGTCGCTGCCGCGAATTCCGTTTCGAAGGCATCGAGCTCGGGCCCCAGCACGAACCAGCCTCGGCCGATGACGCGGTCGATAGCCTCGCGAACCGATTGCGAATCCTCGTCGGGCGTGAGTCTCAGGAACGGGATCACGATGGCTCCCCGATGTACCGCGGAAGGTTCTCGCGATAGAACTCCACCGTCCGGAGGAGCCCTTCCTTCAGCGGCACGCGTGGGCTCCAACCCACCGTTCGCTGAAACTTCCCGGAGTTCGAGTAGAAGCTTCCAATGTCGATCGCCTTTTTCTCCGGCGGCCATTCGACATAGCGCACGGTTCCGCCACCGGCCGCTTTGAGCAGCATTTCGACGAGATCGCGATGGCTGATCGGTTCGGCGCCGCCGACGTTGAACACGTCGCCGTTCACGGCGTCGGTACTTCCGGCCCTCAGGAACGCATCGACCACGTCGTCGACGTACACGAAATCGCGGAGCTGGGAACCGTCGCCGAAAACCTGAATCTCCTTCCCCTCGACCGCGAGCCGTATGAACCAGCCGATGAACCCCTGCCGGTTGTGACGAATGAGCTGTCGCGGTCCGTAGACGTTGGTCAGGCGCAACGAGCAGGCACGCACGCCGAACACGTTATTGTAGACAAGGTGGTAATGCTCGCCGGCGGCTTTGTTGATGCCATTGATGTCAGTGGGACGTACCAGGTGCCCTTCATCCACCGGAAGCCGGTCGGGTTTTCCATAGACCTGACGCGTACCGGCGAAGACGACCTTCGCCCCCGCATTGTGCCGGCGGCACGCCTCGAGCAGCGTCAGCTGGCCGCGACAGTTGATCTCGAGATCCGTTTCCGGGTCCCGCATGCTGTCGATGTGACTGACCTGCCCGGCCAGGTTGAAGATCACCTCGCGGTCCCGCACCAGGTAGTTCATCGTGCTCTGCTGCCGTACGTCGGCGACGTTGACGCGCAGGCGTGACTCGATCCCCTCGATGTTGTTCAGGTTGCCGCCGTAATCAGGGATGAGGGAATCGACGAGGAGGACGTCTGCCTCGAGATCGACCAGCGCCCGAGCAATGTTGCTGCCGATGAACCCGAGCCCGCCGGTGATCATCACGCGGCGCCCGCGATACCACTCGCGGTACGCGTCTGTCACGCGTGATCTCCCGGGTGGGGGACAGCTTCCGCCGGCGCCGCCTGGAGACGCGCGCGGAGGTGGGTGCGCCTGATCACCAGGTCGTACCAGAGGCGCGCGACGTCGAGGCCCGTCCGCCACAGCCGCGGGACATTGAAAAACTGGCTGCGTCCGAACGCACGGTGATAGTGATGCACCGGCACTTCCGCGACGCGAAAACCGGCGTCCTGGATCTTCTTCATCATCTCGAGGCAGATGACGCCGCTGTTTTTCTCGAGGGTCACCGTATCGAAGATGGAGCGCCGCATCAGCCGGAAGTCACAATCCACGTCACGCACGTTCAGGCCGAACATGCGCTTGACGGTGTGGTGATAGATCCGTCCGATCACGATGCGATGAATGGGATCGGACCGGCTGATCTTGTAACCGTTCACCAGGTCCACATCGTCGGCGAACCGCTCCCAGAGGACGTTCATCTCCGAGGGATCGTACTGGGCGTCGCCGTCGGTATAAAAGACCAAATCCCGGGTGGCGGCTTCGAAGCCGCTGCGCAGCGCTCCCCCGTACCCGCGATTGCGCGGGTGGTGCACGACTTTGACCTCGGGGTAGTTGCGCGCGAGCTCGTCCGCGATACTGGCGGTCCCGTCGATGCTGCCGTCGTTCACCACGATGACTTCGAAGTCACTGGTCAGTTTGCGCGCCGCCTGGATCGCGGCAATGACGAGACTGGCGATCGTCCCGCTGTCGTTGTAGGCGGGGAAAAACACACTGAGCCCGGGTCGGATGGTGCTGGCCTGTGGCATCGGGGTAACGGGTAAATGTTAGTGTAGAAAAACCGGACAGTCACCTTTTCCTCATGGGCGTCCGGTGCGGGCGAGGGCGCGGTTGTACGCATCCTCGAACGCCGCGGCCGTCTGATCCCAGCCGAATCGTGACTGCGCGAGTTTGCGTGCGGCCGACCCGAGACGCTGACGCAGAGCCGCATCGGAGAGCGCGCGGTCCAGCTCACGCGCGATGGCTGCCGTGTCCTTCTCCGGCACGATCAAGGCGGTGGCCTCGTGCTCCACGACAGCGCCGATGCCGCCGGCGGTGGTGGTGATCAGCGCAGTGCCGCTGGCGAGCGCTTCCATGACGACATTGGGAAGCCCGTCCACGTTGCCGGACTCGTCGCGCACCGACGGTGCGACGATGACGTCGGCCGCAGCGAACAGCGCCGCGACTTCGTCCTGCGAACGGTCCCCGAGAAAACGCATGCGTTCCGCGATGCCGCGCGACGTCCCCCGCGCGCGGAGCTCGTCGCGCAGGCTTCCCTCGCCGGCGATCGCGAGAACGATCGGGGCGCGGACGCCGGGAATCGCATCGATCAAATATTCAAAGCCCTTCTTGCGCACGAGGCGGCCCGCGGCGGCCACGAGCGCCGCGCCGGCAGGGATGCCCAGCTCCGCTCGCAGCCGGTTTCTCGCAGCCTCATCGGGCTGGAACCGCTCCGCGTCCACCCCGTACGGGATGACGGCCATTCGCTCGGGATCGGCGCCAAGGGCAATCGCGCGCCGCGCGAGATCCGCGCTGCAGGCCGTCACGTACGCCGCCTTCCGAAACGCCGCTCGTGCGGCGACTCGCGCCGGCATCAGGCGTTCGGCGAGATACACGTCCGAGCCATGAAGGCTGATGACCAGCGGGCGTCCTCCGGCCGCCGCTGCGGCTGTGACACCGCCGGGTATCACCCAGTGCCCGTGCATGATCGTCGCGTTGTGCCGGCGCGCGATCTTCCGCGCCGTGCGCCATCCCTGGGCGAGCGCGAGCGGCGCGGCGATGAACGCCTGCCCCCGGACGCTGACGTCCGCCTTCATCGCGGCGGCATACCCGAAGACGTTCAACGACGGGTGAGGTGCGTACTTGTAGAAATGGAAATGGACGCCGTCTTCCGATCGCCCCCGCGTAACGAGGGGATGCCAGGGAGCAACGACGTGGACGACGTGGCCTCGCGCGGCCACGCCTTCCGCGATCGGCTCCATGAATGTGCCGACGCTGTCCCCCGGAAACCG
>JACDCA010000723.1 GCA_013694635.1 Acidobacteriota bacterium
CCGCAACAGCCAGCGTCGCGAGACGGCTCTTGATCCTGGCGTCGGCGATGTTCGACCAGTCTCCCTGGATGCAGACGAGCGAGGTGCCGACCTGCCCCTGGAAGGCGTAGAACGAATCGTCCCAGCAGGTTCGCGCCGCAACGTCGATCTCGTCGTCGCCTGGATCGCGATCGGCTGCGGGATCGATCTGCGCGAATCCCATGCGCAGGCGTCCCTCCCCGGCGAACAGGGCGGACAGGTCGGAGGGATCGACCTGCGACAGGTCCGAGAGCACGTACAAGAGCCCGCGCAGGCCTCTCGCGATCGGGCGATTCATCCGCTCCCACACGACCGCCTGGGGCTGCGGGTCGGTTTCGACGTAGCCACGATCGTTGAGGATCTCGATGAGTCGTATTTTCGCTGCATCGAACTGTCCGGTCACCTGAAGCGCCTGGTCGTAGCGCTGCTTTTCGACCTCGTGACGCTGGAAGGAGGGACGCACGAAGATCGGGATGACCAGCTTCCGCTGCCGTCGCGCGATCTCCGCCAGCGGAAACACCGTGCCGGCGCCGGTGCCCTTGCCACCACTTCCAATGACGACAACTACCGCGTAGCGGCTGATCAGGCCTTCCACCTCGGCACGCGACTCCTCCAGCGCAGCGCGGGCAACCTGGGGATCGTGCCTGGAACCGAACCTCGCCGTTCCCGCGGCGCCGATCAGCAGCCGCTCCTCAGGAGGGACGTCCGACAGCGAGAACTCGTTCGTGTCGAGAAATCGCGTCGTCACCGCTCGACGAAGCCTGTCGGCGTACTTCGCGTCGGTCTTCTGGACGACGGCGAGGTCCGCGCGAAACAAGGCCTTGAGCGAGCGCAGAATGTTGCCGCCGCCACCACCCGCACCGAGGAGAAGAATATTCACCTGACACCCTCCCGTTTGACCGGACCTTTGAAATGAAACGGCAATACGACCCACCGGCCCTCCGCGTACGGAGAGCCATTGACGAACGATTCACGACCCACGACAGCCATCACCCGGGCGACGTCGTAGTCGACATTGCTGCGGTGATCGGCGAGATTCGGATACCCGTCACCGTTGGCAGGCGCGAGCAGGACCTCGACGCGCGACCGCCGCGGACTGACGCGCAGGCGGGCGTGTGGCGGAGGTGTCGCCCCGCGAAACTGTGTCATCGGCCGGCCGAACTCCTGCACGAACCGGGCGCCGAATTTCCGCATCTCCCGCCCGCGCTCGCGCCGACACCTGGCCGATTGTGTTGCGCAGCGGAGCAGCAATACCGCTCCCGCCAGGAAGCCAGCCACCGCGAGGAACGTGAAATCGATGGACTCCTGAAGAGCGGCAGGCAACGGCACTGGCTCGAGCCCCGCCCGCGGGGCTTGTCCGCCCCGCTCGGCCGTCGCCACACGCGTCTGCGACAGGCACGCGAGCCAACCCGGACGGATGACGTCATAGTCGAACTTCGATACCACCCGCGAGCGTTGGTCAACGATCTGAAACCACGTTGCATGACGACTGGCCGGGTTGCCGGTCAGCCGTTCAGCTATTCGCGCGGCTGTATCACCCGGTGTAATCGGGTAGCAGAGGCTCTGTGCCACAGCGGTTCGAGCGTCCGCCCCAACCGCGACGATGGTCCAGAGCAGCACGCACACCCATACCTTCATCCGATATCCCTGCATCTGAGCGGCTCAATCGAGCTGGAAGTCAAGAGTTGTACCAACCGTACAGGCGGTACGATTTCCGGCGTCGCGGGGTTTTATGTGGAAAAGTCAGTAGTGCCGCTGACGGATTGGCGGTGCGTGTCACGACCGCAGGTCAGGGGCCCCCGGCGAAAGGACAGCGCGGCTGTTGCGTGGATGTTCGAGGCGCACGCCGGACTGGCGCGTAGCGAGGAAAAGGAGTCAGCCAAGCCATTGGTTCAACACCAACGGCCTGGCTGCTCGTCCTTCATCCCTCTGCGCGGTGAAGCGCAGAGGTTCGACGGTTGCTACCTTCAGACGGTGCGACGACCGCTGACCAGGCCCACCACAAAGAGCACCAGCGCGATCACGAGCAGCACGTAGATGAAGTTGCCCATCGTGTAACCGCTGACCAGACCAAGCAGCCACAGAACAAGCAGAATCACCGCAATCGTAAAAAGCATCGTTTCCTCCTGACCCTCCCCTTGAGCACAAGCCCTGCCAACGCCGTAAGTCGTTGAATTAATTGGAGCCAGCCGAGCTGATATCGGGGAGTATGGCGTTAGCTACCACTTCGAGGGTGATTGGAATAGCATTCCAGCCCTACCGCTGGAGGAAATTGATGCGCTTGTGTAAAACACTGCCATATACGTTGCTCGCCGGATTCATCCTGTTGAGCGACGGGGTCGTAAGAAGTTTTCAGGCGACCGACCAGTCCTTCCTCTCGGGACTTCGCTGGCGGTCGATTGGCCCCGCCCGCGGCGGCCGGTCGCAGGCGGTGGCCGGCAGCGCCAAACGGCCGCACGAGTACTACTTCGGGGCGGTCGGGGGCGGAATCTGGAAAACCACGGACGCCGGCCTCAACTGGCGTCCCGTAGCGGATCAGTTCTTCCGTACCTCGTCGGTCGGTGCCATTGCCATCTCGGAGTCCAACCCGGACGTCGTCTATGTCGGGATGGGGGAGACGCAGCTGCGCGGCAACATCATTCAGGGGGACGGCATTTACCGGACGGGCGATGGCGGACGAACGTGGACACACGTCGGGCTCGAGAAAACCCGGGCGATCGGCCGCATTCGCGTCCACCCCGAGAACCCTGACGTCGTTTACGTCGCAGCGCTCGGCGATCCATACGGGCCGTCCTCTGAACGAGGTGTCTTCAAGTCCACGGACGGAGGCAAGAACTGGACGCGCGTCTTCTTTCGCGACGACAAGACCGGCGCCGTGGACCTGGTCGTTGACCCGAAATCCCCGGACACGTTGTACGTGGGGCTGTGGGAAGTGTTCCGGACGCCGCATTCGATGTCGAGCGGGGGCCCCGGTGGTGGACTGCTCAAGACGACCGACGGCGGGAAGACCTGGACCGAGCTGACGAACAATCCGGGACTTCCGAAACCTCTGTGGGGGAAGGTCGGGATCACCGTCTCGGGCGCGGACTCGAGCCGCCTCTACGCGCTGATCGAGGCACAGGAGGGCGGCCTCTTCCTGTCAGACGACGGTGGGAAATCGTGGAAGCTTGCGCACGACAATCGCAACATCCGCCAGCGGGCCTTCTACTACACGCGCGTCTACGCCGATCCGAAGGCCAAAGACACGGTCTACATCCTCAATGTCGCGTTCTTCCGATCGACCGACGCGGGCAAGACGCTGCGCCCGATCTCCGTGCCTCACGGCGACAATCACGATTTGTGGATCGCACCTGACGATCCGCAACGGCTGGCTGAGAGCAACGACGGCGGCGCCAACATTTCATTCAATGGCGGACAGAGCTGGACGGAGCAGGATTTTCCAACCGCGCAGTTCTACAACGTCTTCACGACCGCGCACGTGCCGTATCACGTCTGCGGCGCGCAGCAGGACAACAGCACGGCCTGCGTGCCCAGCACTGGGAGCGGTGAGCTCTATCCCGTCGGAGGAGGGGAGAGCGGATACATCGCCCCTGATCCCCTGAACACCGACGTCTTTTACGCCGGCAGCTACGGCGGGCTGCTCACGCGCATCAACCGCAGGACGGGCGAGCGGCGCAACATCAACGTGTGGCCCGACAACCCGATGGGGCATTCGTCGAGCGACATGGCCGAACGATTCCAATGGACGTTCCCGATCGTGATTGCTCCTGCGAATCCCAAGGTGCTGTACGTAACCTCGCAGCATGTGTGGCGCTCGCTCAACGAGGGTCAGAGCTGGCTGAAGATCAGTCCCGACCTGACTCGGCACGATCCGGCCACGATGGGTCCGTCGGGTGGACCCATTACGCTGGACCAGACGGGTGTCGAGACCTACGCGACGATCTTCACGCTGGCACCGAGCGCGGTTGACGGCAACGTAATCTGGGCGGGGTCCGACGACGGAGTGGTGCATGTCACGCGTGACAATGCCAAAACATGGCACAAGGTGACGCCGCCGGATCTGCCGGACTTCACACGGATCAGTCTCATCGAGGCGTCGCCGCACGCCGCCGGCACGGCGTACCTGGCAGGTAATCGCTATCAGCGCGCCGACCGTGCCCCGTACGTCTACAAGACCGCAGACTTCGGCAGGACGTGGGTGAAGATCACGACCGGACTTCCTGCTGACGATTTCCCCCGTGCGATTCGTGAGGACCCTCAGCGCCGCGGCTTGCTGTTTCTCGGGACCGAGCATGGCGTCCATGTGTCGTTCGACGATGGACAGCAGTGGCAGCCGCTGCGCCTCAACCTTCCGGTGACGCCGGTACACGGGCTTCAGGTGAAGAACGACGACCTAGTGATCGGCACGCACGGGCGCTCGTTCTACATCCTCGACAACATCTCGGTGCTCCGGCAGGTGAACAGCACGATGACTTCTGAGCCGCTGGTGTTGTTCGATCCGGCAAACGCCATCAGGTCCGTGTCGCGTGGCGTCATCGTCGACTACTACCTGAAGGATGCACCCGACAAGGTAGCGATCGAATTTCTCGACCCGAAAGGGACAACCATCCGCACGTATACGGGCATGCCACGCCAGGAGGGCGGGGCAGAGCGGACAGGGGCGGCGCCGGCTGAAGCTGTCGAGGGAGAAGAGGCGCCGCGGCAGCCACCCGCGCAGGTCAGTGCGGTCAAGGGGATGAACCGGTTCACGTGGGACATGCGCTATCCGAACGCGCGCGAGTTCCCCGGTCTGATTATGTGGGCGGCAAACACGCGCGGCCCGGCGGCCCCGCCCGGACGGTATCAGGTGCGTGTGACGGCTGGCGGCGTCACGAAGACACAGGACTTCGAGATCCGCCGCAACGGCGCGGTCGCAGGCGTCACCGACGCAGACCTGCAGGCGCAGTTTGGGCTCGCGCGGCAGATCAGCGAACGCGTGAGTGAGGCGCACGCCGCCGTGCTGCGCATTCGAAGCATCAAGGCGCAGCTCGCGGACCGGACGCGCCAGGCTAACGAGCCGGCATTGAAGACCGCGGCGCAGGCGCTGACCGACAAACTCACGGACGTCGAAGGGGAGCTCTACCAGCATCGGCTACGCAGCGGCCAGGACCCGCTCAACTATCCGATACGCCTGAACAACAAGCTGGCGGCCCTGCAAGGCGTCGTCGAGAGCGGCGACTTCCGTCCGACGGCGCAGTCCCACGCCGTGTTCAAGGAGCTTTCAGGCAGGCTCGATAAGCAGCTGTCGCGGCTGGACGGGCTCGTCAAAGGGGAACTGGTGGCGCTCAACAAGTCCCTCGAGGCCGCGCGGCTGGCGCCGGTCAAGGATGGCGATTAGGTGACGCGTATTGCGGGCAGCAGCCACGGCGAGTCGCGGCTGCGGATGCTTCGTGTGGTGCGGCGCGGCGACCGCCACGACCCACGCGACCTGACGATCTCGTTCCGGTTCGAGGGAGAATTCTCCGCTGCCTTCCTCGAAGGGCGCTCGGACATCCTCCTTCCGGGGGAGACCATCAAGAACCTGGTCCACTC
>JACDCA010000158.1 GCA_013694635.1 Acidobacteriota bacterium
CTGACGGTAAATCGGAAGACCGCGACATGGTCAGCGAAGTGGCTATGTACACGCCGGCGGCCACTCACAACCCGTCGAACATGGGTACTGGCAAGATCGATGGACTGCTGGTGGAATTCAAGGCCGCGGCGCCGGGCACGGCGACGCTGCCGGATACCCGCGCCAACCTCGCCATGAAGATGCTCGCCGAAGGGCCGCGGGCGATCGCCTACCGCACGACCGCCGACCCGACGTTCGAGGAGCCGGCCGGTTCGAAGCACGAGTTCGATCAGGTCGTGATCGCGCTCGGCCCCTCGCAGATGACGCTCGCGATCGACGGGAAGCCGGCAAAGACGACCTGGAAGCGCGGCGACGTCCAGTTCATCGGACGCGGTACTGCGCACGAGGCAAAGAACGCAGGTGGCAAGCCGATCGACTTTGTGATCATCGCGATCAAGTAACCACGGGATCCCTGATCGCTAGTCGCTTCTATGAAGCGGCTGACCGAGTCAAGCCTCGATAGTTCTTCGGTTGAGTAAGCATCCGTCGTTCAAACGATCCGAGAGCGAGTGCCCCTTTCAACCAGCCAGGGGGCACTCGCGATGATCGAAGCCAACACTCCAGGACAGCCAGCCGCTTCATCTCATCTCAGGAACAATCCCGCATCCCGCTTGTCAGTTTCGCTTCGAGCATGTAGGCTCCGGCCACACCACCAAACGCAATTCGGCAGTAGGAGCACCACGTGACCAACGCTAGACCTCTCATGTACGTCGGACTGCTTGTGGGTCTGCTCGCATCCGGCGCCGCCACCGTGTCAGGCCAGTGGACTCAGTTTCGAGGGCCGAACGGGTCCGGCGTGGACGCCGCGACGGGATATCCCGTCACTTTCTCCCCCACCGCCAACGTCGTCTGGAAATCGCCCGTCCCTTACGGGCAATCGTCGCCGGTCGTCGCCGGAGGCCGCGTCTACGTGACCGCGAGCGAGACCGGACGGCTCCTGACGATGGCCCTCGACGCGACGACGGGCCGCGAGTTGTGGCGTCGCGAGATCCGACCGGCGCGCACGCACAAGATCTACAAGGCAAACGACCCCGCCTCCCCCACTCCCGCGGCGGATGATGATGGCGTCGTCGTCTTCTTCCCTGACTTCGGCCTGGCCGCGTATACGCACGACGGAAAGGACCGCTGGACGGTCCCGCTCGGTCCGTTCAAGAGTTTCTACGGAATGGCGGCGTCGCCGATCCTCGCGGGAGGACTGGTCGTCCTGGTGTGCGACCAGCAGAGCGGTTCGTTCGTGGTGGCAGTCGACCGTAAGACCGGAAGCCCGCGGTGGAAAAAGGAGCGCACCGGCGCAGTCGACGCGTACGCGACGCCGATGGTGTTCCGTCCAGCGGCCGCACCGGCGCAGCTGATCGTGCTCGGGTCGATGCGGCTGGACTCCTATGACCTGAACACCGGAGACCAGCGTTGGTGGATGCCGATCGGTTCGAGTGGTGCGATGGGTACTGTCGTCGCGAGCGGCGATACGCTCTTCCTCGCGACCTCCGGGAGCAGCGAGCCGTGGCTGCCAACGTTCGAGACCGCCCTGCAGAAGCACGACGCTGACAAGGACGGCCGGTTGTCCGCCCAGGAGATGAGCGCGAACCCGGAGATGGGCGAGCATTTCGGTTTTTTCGACCTCAATGCCGACACGTTCGTCGTCGCGCAGGAATGGAACACGATGCGAGCGCTCGGCCTAGGGGACTACGGCGCGATCGCGGTCCGGCCCGCTGACGGCCGGGGGAAGCTTGATGCCAAAGCGGTCCTGTGGCGCTTTCAGAAAAACCTGCCGTACATTCCGGCGCCGCTGCTGTACCAGAACGTCTTCTATGTGGTGAAGGACGGCGGGATCATCACGTCCCTCGACGCCGCGACGGGCCGGCTCATCAAGGAAGGACGCAGTCCGGGTGCGTTGGGCGAGTACTACGCTTCACCGGTCGCCGCCGACAGCAAGGTTTTCCTGGCCAGCGTAGACGGCAAGATCACGGTCTTGAAGGCGGACGGAGAGTGGCAGGTCCTGGGAGTGAACGATCTCGGCGAAGAGATCCATGCCACACCGGCGCTCAACGGTGGTCGGATCTACGTGCGCACGCGAAGCGCCGTCTATTGCTTCGGCACCTCGAGTCCTTGATCGCTGATCGCGAATCCCTGATCCCAGGAAGTATCCCTGATCTCGGATCCCGAATCACGATCGTGATCCGCCATTCGGGATTCGGGAACCATACCGTGCCCAGTCGATGATGCGTTAGTGCCACGCCAATGATGCTATGATGTCTGTATGCGGACAACCTTGACGCTCGAGAAGGACGTGGCGGCGGCGCTCCGGGAGGAAGCGCGCCGCAGCGGACGCCCCTTGAAGGGGATCGTCAACGACACGCTGCGTGCCGGGCTCGCCGCCCGCAAGGCGCCAGCCGGGCGCCGGTATCGTGTGACCCCCGTCTCTCTCGGGGGCGTCGTGCCAGGCGTCAACCTGGACAGAGCCTTGCGCCTCGCCGAGGCGCTCGAAGACGACGCAATTGCGCGCAAGCTCGAGCTGCGCAAGTGATCCTCGTCGACGCCAACGTGCTGATCTACGCTATCGACGCGGACTCGCCCCATCACCATTCCGCGCGCCGCTGGCTGGAGCAGGCGTTATCCGGGACGACACCAGTCGGCTTGGTCTGGATCGTCATCCTTGCGTTTCTGCGTCTGACGACGCGTGAGGGGATTTTGAGAAAGCCTTTGTCGCCCGAACGCGCGATGGTGTTCGTCGATGAGTGGCTTGCGCAACCGTACGTCCGCGCGATCAGCCCAGGCGACGGCCATTGGACGATCCTGCGCACGCTGCTCAGGGGCGCGGGCACGGCGGGAAATCTCACCTCCGACGCGCATCTGGCCGCCGTCGCCCTCGAGCTCGGGGCCTCGATCTGCTCGACCGACAGTGACTTCGGGCGGTTCCCCGGCATCGAGCACATCAGCCCGCTGCGATAGACACGCAACGCCCGTCACGATCCTGCCTTTCGACTAGACTCGCCGACGCTCCTCGTGGCCTGAACTTTACGTTGACAACGGCCTGGGCGACCTCGACCTCGCTCCTTCCGCCCACACGCCGAATCCCGTCGCGGCCCGACCCTGATCGGCGGGACGGCAGCAATCCAACCGTCGCTCCCCCCCGTATGCGTATCAGGACATGCTGATTACTTGAGGCCCCGAGGGCCCGAGGAGGGATGGCAGATGCGTAGGCTCAAACTGTTCAGGTGTATGGCTCTCGTCGTCGTGGCAGCGATCGCTCTCATTGGCCTCACGAATCCGGTCTTGGCGCAGGGCTCCGGGGTGACCATCTTCGGCGTCACGACCTCCGACCGGCTGGTGTTCTTCAATTCCGCGAATCCTTGCGCGGTATCTACGCCCCGCAAGATTGAAGGTCTGCAGGTGGGTGAGCAGATCCTGGGGATCGATTTCAGGCCCGCCACTGGCGTCCTCTATGCGCTCGGTAGTTCGAGCCGCATCTACACCATCGATCTCACCACCGCCGTCGCCACTCCCGTCGGCGCCGCCCCTTTCAGTCCGGCTCTGGAGGGCACCGCATTCGGCTTCGACTTCAACCCGGTCGTCGATAGGATTCGGATCGTCAGCAACACGGGGCAGAACCTGCGCGTGCACCCGGAGACCGGGGTCGTCATCGTGGACGGACGTTTGGCTTACGCATCCGGCGACGCGAACTTCGGCGTGCCTCCGACCGTGGCCGGCGCAGCCTACACGAACCCCGATCGCGATATCGCGACGGGGACGACGCTGTATGACATCGACGTCGATCTCCATGTGCTGGCCACGCAGAACCCGGCAAACAGCGGGACGCTCCAGACGGTCGGAGCACTCGGCGTCCGGACAAACGATTTGCTCGGCTTCGACATCGCCTCTGTGAACATGCTCAACGTCGGGTATGCGGCGATGAAGCTGGGCGGCGGCGGGCGCGGCCGCGAATGCGGCAACTCGACTCTCGTCCAGATCGACCTGGCGACAGGGCGCGTCACCGAACTGGGGGGCATCGGGACGGCGCAGCCGATCACGGGAATCGCGGTCTTCATTCCGCCGCCCGCGATGTAAGGGTTCACGTAGAGATACAGCCACAGAGACACAGAGGACACAGATCTGTGCTCTCCGTGCCTCTGTGGTGAGCGTGTCGTACCCGCCAGCCTCGCGCTTTTTGGGGCATAATCACCGCCTCGATGCGCAAGACTTGCTTCACGGTTTTGTTGCTGCTCTCGGCCACCAGCGACCTCGCGCAGAAGGGTTTCGTGCCTCTTCGTCTGGGCTGATGGCGCGCCCCTTCGAGGAGATTCGAATGAACGACGGCGTCGATCTCAGCATTCGTCAGTTCCGCGACGCCTGGCGGCTGTGGTGTGCGGGAAGCGCGGACCAGACTCTGGCGGCCGAAGATGGCATCGAGTACATCTTCAGCGGCGTCCCGATCGGGTTCTTCAACATCGCGCTCCTCACCGGGGAGGACGTCTCCGGCGACCGGCTCAAGGCGCTGGGACAGGCTGCCTGCAAATGGGCCGCTGACAAGAACGTCCCCTGGCTGTTCGTCGTGACCCACGAAGCGCTGCAACCGGGGGTCGATGCGGCCTCGGCCCTCGACAATTGCGGGTTGGCGCCGATGATGCCGATGACCGGCATGCTCGCGTCTCGCATCTCTCCAGGCGCGCCGGCGCCCGAGAGCATCGAGCTCGAAGTGCCGCAGGACGACCGCGGCTGTTCGGCGGTGCTCGACGTGAACTCGCTGGCCTACGGAATGGACCTCGACGCAGGCAAGGAACTGATCGGGACGCGATCGTTCTGGACCGGCCACGTTCCGGTGCTCGGTCTGGTGGACGGCAAGCCGGCGTGCGCTGCCGCGGTGGTCATGGTGGACGGCTATCGCTACGTGGCATTGGTGGCGACCGATCCCGCGCACCAGCGGCGCGGCTACGCCGAGGCAGCGATGCGACTGGCCCTGGAGGTCGCGGGCCGGCAGCACGGGGAACGCCCCACGGTCTTGCACGCCACCGATGCCGGCCGCCCCATCTATCAGCGAATGGGCTACGAAGCCATCGCCACCCACACGCTCTTCATGGAGAAGAGATTCCTCGCCGGCCACTGACGGCCGCGAACATGGGATAAGTGATGAACGATCAGGGATCTTTCCTGATGGTCGCGATCCAGATGTCCCCCTCGGTCGCGGTCTCGGTGTAAGTGATCCACTTGTTGTCGCGCGAGGCGCCGACGGTGTGGCCGATCATGTCGCCGCCGACAACCACCACCAGCCGGCCGGCACCGGTCTCGGCGTTCACAATGGCGACGCCGTCGGGGCGACGGACGAGCAAGCGGCGGCTGTCAC
>JACDCA010000189.1 GCA_013694635.1 Acidobacteriota bacterium
GGGCGAAGCGACAGCGAGCGAAGGCCGCCAGGTGGGGTGCAGGGATCCCCGCCGATTCAATGGAGGACAAGATGAAGAAGTTCGTGATAGCGGTTCCAATCGTCGCTCTCGCGCTCGGGGGCACCACAGCGTGTGCGACAAAGAAGTACGTGCGGACGGAAGTCGGCCAGGTCAACGACAAGGTTGACACCCTTGGCCGCTCGGTCGAAGAGACCCAGGAGCGTGCGCGCGCCACCGAGGGAAGGATCGGCGAAGTCGATCAGCGCGCGCAGGCAGCCGCGCAGGCCGCCCGCGGGCGTGCCGACGAGGCATATTCTGCTGCCGGTGAGGCGGCGACCAAGGCCGACACACTCGAGAAGGCCAGCAAGCGGCTCGTCTACGAAGTCGTCCTGAGTGAAGACAAGGGGAACTTCAAGTTCGGCCGCGCCACCATGCCGGACGAGACCAAGGGCGAGCTCGACACGCTGGTCCAGCAGCTCAAGGCGGAGCCCAACGGCGGCTACATCGAGATCGAAGGGCACACCGACAACGCCGGCTCGAAGGAGACCAACTACGCCCTCGGCATGAAGCGCGCCGAGAACGTGAAAATGTATCTCTACGAACAGCACCAGGTGCCGCTCCACAAGATCAACGTGATCAGCTACGGCGAAGACAAGCCCGTCTCGCCGAACAAGACAAGAGCAGGGCGTGCGCAGAACCGCCGCGTGGTCATCAAGGTTCTGGTCTAGCTGTCCTGGTGGGTGGATCGGAGGCGGAAGGCAGGATGCTCGCGTTGGAATGGTCCAGCGCAGGGGTCCACGGTAACCGTCAGCACTTTCGCAGGGTGCTTCGCGTTCCGTCTCCGGTCAACTCACTCGTAACTTCTAACGCCTCACTTCTCACTGGAGTTGACACGCCTCAGTCCGTAATTCCCTTCCCGCAGATCTCCTCCATGGCGGCGGCGAAGGTATCGACCTCTTCGAGCGTGGTATAGACGTTGGGAGTGACTCGAAGGCCTTCGTACTCCGAATGGACGATCGGCGTGGCGATGATTCGCCATCGCTCCCACAGGCGCGACACCACCTTCCCGGTCGGCACTCCCGTAATCTGAACGTTCCCAATCGCGCACGAATGCTGCGGGTCGAGGTTCGTGTGGATCCTGACGCTGGCGTTCTTCGCCAGGCGCATGGCCCACCGGTCGCGCAGGTAGCGCAGGCGCGCCGCCTTGCGGTCGATGCCGATCCCCTCGTGAAATGTCAGCGCTTCGGCAATCGAATTGTGGTTCGCCGCCGGATGCGTGCCGATCTCCTCGAACTTGCGGATGTTGTCGGCGCGGCTTGCGGCCGCGGGCGTCAGCGGCCAGAGGTCCTTGATGTTTTCCCGTCTCACGTAGAGAAATCCGGTTCCGATCGGCGCCAGCAGCCACTTGTGCAGGCTGGTGCCGTAGTAATCGCAGCCGAGATCCTTCGCGGTATACGGAAAGTGCGCAAACGCGTGCGCGCCGTCGACGATGGTCTTGATGCCGCGCCGGCGCGCCTCGTCGGCGATCTGTCTCACCGGAAAAATTTGGCCGGTGAGATTCGTGATGTGGCAGAAGTGCAGCACCCTGGTCGCCGGCGTGATGGCTGACAGCAGCCGGTCGGCGAGGACGTCCATGGACTTCGGCGGGACGGGGAAGGAGATTTTCGTGAGTTTGATCCCATCCCGCCGCACCCGCTGCTCCCAGGTATCGATCATGCGGCCGTAGTCCTGGTTCGTCGTGACGACCTCGTCGCCTGCCTTCAGGGTGACGCCGAGCTGTGCGATCTGCAGCGCTTCGCTGGCGTTGCGCGTGATCGCCATCTCTTCTGGATCGCAGCCGAACGCCGCGGCGAGGCGGCGCCGCACGGTTTCGATGTTGGGCTCGAGCACCTGCCACATGTGGTACACCGGCGCCTGGTTGGAGATGTCGAGATACCGCTTCAGGGCCTCGTGTACCACCCGCGGGCTCGGGCTGCAGCCGCCGTTATTGAGGTTGATGATCGTGCGGTCGAGCGTGAAGGCCTGCTGGATCTCGCGCCAGTAGTTCTCGTCGCGCGCGAGGTCTTCGACGCTGTTCCCTGCGGCGCGATGCGCTGCCGCCTGCAGCCGCGCGACCCCGTCGTCTCTGAACGCCGCCGCCGCCGCGACAGTCGCCCCGGTGGTGTGCAGGAATGCGCGTCTTGTAAGCATGGTTGCCTCTTCGAGAATCCCAAAATTTCTCCTGATCTCCTGTTATCAGGGCCGAGGATACTGTATTTGCCGACGCGAACAGTGGCACAATACGCCCTGATCCGGGAGGGTTTCGCCTGATGGCTCCGAAGAAGAAAGATGAGCCCGGCTTCAGCCGGCGCTCGTTCCTGAAAACTGTCGGCGCGGGTGGCGTGGCCGCCGGCGTGCTCGGGCCGGCGTCGACCGCCGAGGGGCAGAACGTCAAGGCAATCGGTCCCGCCGCCAGTCCCATTCAGTTGAACGTGAACGGCAAGTTCCATCGCCTCGAGGTCGAGCCGCGCGTCACCCTGCTCGACGCGCTCCGGACGCGCCTCAACATCACAGGACCCAAGCGGGTGTGCGATCGCGGATCGTGCGGCGCCTGCACGGTGATTCTCGACGGCCGCACCGTCTATTCCTGCTCGATGCTGGCGATCGAAGCGCAGGGCAAAGTCATCCGCACCGCGGAGGGTCTCACCGAAGGCACGGTGCTCCACTCCGTGCAGCGGGCTTTCTGCGATCACGATGGCTTGATGTGCGGGTTCTGCACGCCCGGGTTCGTGACCGCCGCTGTCGCGCTGCTCGAAAAGAATCCGAAGCCGACGCGCCAGGAAGCGCGCAAGGCGCTCGACGGCAACATCTGCCGGTGCGGCACCTATCCGCGCGTGCTCGAAGCGGCGCTGAATCCGAAATCTGCCGCGGGAGTGAAACGTGGCTAGGCGCAGGAAAAAGCTGGAAGCTGGAAGCTGGAAGCTCGAAGCTGGAACGCAGCAGCAGCCGCCGCCGGCGGCGCAGGCTGCGCCACCTCCAGCTCCCCAGGGCCCACCGCGCAACTGGCCGCCGGTCGCCGACAGGACGCTGATCGGCAAGTCCATCAAGCGGCTCGACGGCCCTGACAAGGCGCAGGGCAAGGCGAAGTACACCTACGACATCATCCGTCCGGGGATGCTGTACGGGCGCCTGCTCGGGTCGCCGCATGCGCACGCGCGCATCAAGGGCATCGACCTGTCGGCCGCGGAAAAGCTGGCCGGAGTCAAGGCGGTCCTTGCCTTGAAGGATCCCGCGGGGGAAGGCGCCAACGGTAAAGCCTTCTACCAGGGGGACGAAATCGCTGCCGTCGCAGCGACCACCGAAGAAATCGCGGAGGACGCGGTCCGGCTGATCAAGGTGGAGTACGAACCGCTCCAGGCGTTGGCCACGGCGGCACAGGCGATGAGCGCCGACGCACCAGCGGTGTTTCCCAAGGGAAACGTCAGCCAGCAATCGCTGCAGCAGGAAGGGGACGTCGAGGCTGCCCTCAAATCCGCCGCTCACATCGTCGAAGGCACTTACTCGACGCAGGTGCAGACGCACACGAGTCTCGAGACGCACGGCGGCATCTGCGAGTGGGAAGGGGAGAAGCTCACCGCCTGGGTCTCGACCCAGGCCGTACACGGCGCCCGCGACGGCATTGCGGGCTCACTGAAGATTCCGCAAACCAACGTCCGCGTGATCACCGACTACATGGGTGGCGGCTTCGGCAGCAAACTCGGGTTTGACTATCAGGTTGTCGTGTGCGCGCGGCTGGCGAAGCTGGCGAATGCGCCGGTGAAACTGATGCTCAATCGCAAGGAGGAGCATCTGGTGACAGGCAATCGCCCCTCTGCGTACGCGAAGGTTCGCGCGGGTGTCGATGCGAAGGGGAAGCTGGTGGCCTTCGATGCAGAGACGTGGGGCACCGGTGGCGCGGGCGCCGGCGCGGCTTTCCGCGTGCCGTATCCGATCTACGTTTTTCCGAGCAGACGGCAGCGCCATCGTGACGCGTATACGAACGCCGGTCCGCAGCGGGCTTTCCGCGCCCCGGGGCACCCGCAGGCGAGCTTCATCACTGAGGTCGTGCTCGACGAGCTTGCCGACAAGCTCCGGCTGGATCCGCTGGAACTGCGCATGCGCAACGTGCTCAGCGCGACCGATCCGTCTCAGGAAGATCCGTCCAGGCAGTGGCGCAAGTACTTCCCGATGGGGGCGGAAAAGATCGGGTGGAGTAAACGGCACCCGACCGGGGACCCCGCAAGCGGGCCGATCAAGCGTGGCATGGGATGCGCGGGGAACACGTGGGGCGGTGCCGGCTCCCGCGCGACACGCGCCAACTGTCAGATCCTCCCCGACGGGAGCGTTCTCGCGCGCATTGGTACGCAGGACATCGGCACCGGCACGCGAACGCTCGTCGCCATTGTCGCTGCTGAAACGATGGGTCTCCCCCTCACCGGAGTGAAAGCGGAAATCGGCGATACCAACTATCCGTTCGCGCCGGGGAGCGGCGGCAGCGTCACGGTGGCGTCGGTCTCCGCGACCATGAGGATCGCGTGCGAGAACGCGCGCGACGAGCTGTTCGCAAAGGTGGCGCCGGCGCTCGGCGTCGAGCCGTCAGCGCTCGCCGCGAAGGACGGGCGCATTCAGGTGAAGGACGCCCCGTCGAAAGGCATGACGTGGCGGGAGGCCTGCAAGCTTCTCGGCGTCCAGCCGATCAGCGCCGACGGCGCGTTTGGCCCCGGACTCTCGAGCACGGGTACGAGCGGCGTCCAGTTCGCGGACGTCGAAGTGGACATCGAGACCGGGGTCACGCGCGTGAAACGCATCGTCTGCGTGCAGGATTGCGGAACGATCATGGACAAGCTGACCGCCGAGAGCCAGGTCTACGGCGGGATCATCATGGGGCTCGGGTTCGCGCTCTACGAAAACCGGATCCTCGACCGCAACACCGCGCGGATGGTCAACCCGAACATGGAGTGGTATCTGCTCCCGGGCATGTCCGACATCCCCGAGATCGACATCACGCTGGTCGATCAGCCGGATCGCGGGCCGGTCGGTCTCGGCGAGCCGCCGGTCATCTCGACGGCGGCCGCGGTCGCGAATGCGGTGGCGAATGCCATCGGCGTCCGGGTCCGAAAGCTGCCGCTCTCGCCTGATGCCATCCTGCAGGCGCTCAACGAAGAACGCACCGGAGGAACGCTGTGAAGTCTTTCGCGTACGTCAACGCAGCCGGGGAGAAGGAGGCCGTCGCCGCCCTCGGTCCCGAGCGCGGCAGGTTCCTGCCGCTTGCGGGCGGGATGGATCTGCTCGCGCTGATGAAGGACTACATCGCGCAGCCGGACCGCCTGGTCAACGTCAAAGGTCTGGACCGGGCGATCGCGAGGACGCCCGACGGAGGGCTGCGCATCGGCGCCGCCGTGACGCTGACGCAGCTCGCCGAAAGCGCGGAGGCGCGGCGGATGTATCCGGCGATGACCGACGCGGCAGCCGAAGTCGGCACCCCGCAGATACGCAACGTCGGCACGGTGGGCGGCAACATCAACCAGCGGCCGCGGTGCTGGTACTTCCGCAACGAGGAATTCCCCTGCCTGAAGAAGGGGGGCTCGACGTGCTACGCCGTGGACGGAGAGAACCAGTACCACGCCATCTTCGGCGACGGTCCCTGCCACATCGTCCATCCGTCGAGTCTTGCGGTACCGTCGGTCGCGCTCAATGCGAAATTCCGCGTCGTCGGCCCCACGGGTGAACGAGTCGTGGACGCCGGCGAGTACTTCCAGATGCCGGACCGGAACCTGTTTGGCGAAACCGTGCTTGCGCCGAACGAGCTGCTGACGCACGTCATGTTGCCTCCTCCCGGCGCCGCGCGCACGGCCACCTATGAAGTGCGGTTCAAGCAATCGCACGACTGGCCGCTGGCGTTCGCGTCGGTCGCGCTCTCGATGAGCGGAGACACGGTCCGCGGCGCACGCGTCGTCATGGGAGCGGTGGCGCCCATCCCCTGGCGATCCCCCGCGGCGGAAGCGGCACTGACCGGCAAGCGCCTGACGGAAGAGGCCGCCATGACGGCCGCGGACGCAGCCGTGCAGGGGGCGAAGCCAATGACGCTGAACTCCTACAAGGTGCAGATCGCGCGGACTGCCGTAAAGCGCGCCATTATGAAGGCCGCCGGGTTGAAGACGGTGTAGAGCTATGAGCCGTCAGTCGTCAGCTGAAAGCAACACTTATGACCGAACCATACGCGTCACGCCACATCACCCTGAATCACTGCTCGAACCTGCGGCACAAGGGAATGTATGTGACCGACACGTTCGCCTCCGAACGACAGGAAATCGAGCCGACGGCCTATTGGTGTCTGTGCACGCAGAAGTCCTTCGGACCGGACGGACACCCGGTCAGCCCGGGCGACTGTAAATCGAGTCGTAGATGCTGCGAGCATTGAAGGGTGCGGAAGGGTGCGAAGGGGTGCGGAGGGGTGCGGCTAGCGGTCAGCCGATATAATCAGGTTAGAGGGTTTTCCGATGAAGCAGCTCTTCTCGCTCGCGTTCTCGGCTGTTCTAGCCACGACCACGGCATTCCTCAGTGCCGCAACTGATCCGTCGCGCGTGACAGGTGATTACGTCGAAGTGAGAACGGCCGAGGTCTTTACCGGCGGCTGCATTCTCGGCAGCGAGTGGGAATCGCTCGGACGCGAGGCGATCCTTGGCTGGCGCGTGTCGAGTGGATCCGTAAATGGGACGTCGCTCGACGGCCTGGCGGCGGTCGCCGTCGTTGGCGCGGACCGGAATCTCGGTTCGGAGACACTCGGCGCCCCCCCGCCGTCCAGCATTCGAACGGTGCTGATGATCGATGCGCGCGCGACAGCCGTCCAGCGCGAGGCTCTGGTCGCAATGGTGCGTCGGCTTGCGCCGTCGCTGACTCGTGACATCGTCGAACTGCGATCCGTGCCGATCTCGTTCACGCGCGACGGGGTGGACCTTCGCGTGAGCGCCGCCGAGGCCACCCTCGATGTGACGACGAAGTTCGAGCACCCGCCGACGTGCGGAGCGACGCGCTGGTTCGATCCGCTCGCGTCCACGGCGAGTGCGGAGCTGGGTTTCGCCCGCTCGCACGCGTGGTCCGGGGACGCGCCGGGCGCGAAATGGGCGCAGACGGACCGCAAGTCTTCGTTCGTCGGCACCTTCACCTACACCTACACCCGATAAGTGATCGCCGCGATCACGCTCGCGCTTTTCGCGCTGGTCGCCGGGCAGGCCACTATCGCGGCCGCGGCGCACGATGAGGCTGCGCCTGCCGACCTTGCTCCAGCGATTCGGGCGATGATCGCACCCGGCGGCGCACGCGCCACGGTTTCCGGCACGCAACTCGATTTCTGGTTCGTCAAGGCGCTCCCTTTCAAGGGAACAGCGTTATCGTGGACGGCCATGGAAGAGGGGACGCTCGTAGGGGCGGTCCGGCTTTCGTCTGAAGCCCGCGACATCCGCGGCCGCCTGATCAAGCCAGGCACCTACACGCTTCGGTACGGAATCCAGCCGCAGAATGGCGACCACCTCGGCGTCTCGCCATTCAGGGACTTTCTGCTCCTCAGTCCTGCGGCCATCGACACGAACGCCGCAGCACGCGGGCACGAGCTGACCGTCGAGATGTCGACGAAGACCGCGGGAGGGTCGCACCCGGCCGTCTGGAGCATCGATCCACCGCTTGCCACTGGCGCGGCGCTGACGACGCACACGACCGAGCTCGGACACAGTGCGCTGGTCGTTGAAGTGCCGACCTCCGGCGCGGGTACGCTGCGCTTCGGTATCGTGCTCGTCGGGCTGGTGGACGCATAACCATGGAATTCGCGGAACGAGCGGTCCTGATCACCGGCGGCAAACGCATCGGCGCGGCTGTGGCGGAGCACCTGGCTTCGCGCGGCATGGACGTGGCGCTCACCTTCAATCGATCCTCGCACGAAGCCAATGAGGTGGCCGCGACTGTGCGGAAGCACGGACGGCGCGCGGTAACGATCCAGGCAGACCTCTCCAACGCCGACGCATGTGGTGACGCCGTCAACCGTGCCGCAGAAGCCCTCGGACGTCTGGACGTCCTGGTCAACATGGCGTCGGTTTACCGGCCGCTGCCGCTCGCGGATACCCACGCAGCCGCATGGAACGCGACCGTCGACGTCGATCTCCGCGCCTCGTACCTCTGCGCGGCCGCTGCCGTGCCGCACATGCGGCGTGCAGGCACGGGCAGAATTGTGAACTTCAGTGACTGGGTCGCTGCCAGCGGGCGTCCGCGCTACCCGGGATACCTCGCGTACTAC
>JACDCA010000204.1 GCA_013694635.1 Acidobacteriota bacterium
CATTTCACCGAGCTGGCGCTCCGAGTCCTGACTGGCGGCGCCCTCGTGCTCAGCGCGCCGCGCCTCGCGTTCAGCGAAGCGCTCACGATCTTCGGCTGGGTACTGATCGGATCGTCACTCGCCTTAGCGCTCGTGCCGTGGCGGCTGCATCACCGGTTCGCAGCGTATTCCGTGCCGCAGGCCACGCGGCACATGCCGCTTGTCGGCGTGGCGTCCATTGCCGGAGGGTTGGTCTTGCTCGGCGCACTCCTCCTCCCGCGCGCCGCCGGCTAACGATGCTTGCTGCAGACGGGCGACAAGGTAGCTCGCTGCGCTCGCATTCTGTTTGTTCGCCCGCTGCAGAAGCTGGCGTTAGCCGGACAGGTACAAAGACGCTATGTTGATTTCTGTCGCGTCCATCGTTGCGATCCAGATCGCAGCCGCTGGGGCGCCCATCGGCGTTGCGGCTTCGTCGCGGGATGGGCAGATTGCATCGCCATGCCAGCGCCTGCCCTCACGCCTGGCACGACTGTTACGCTGATTCAACCAGACCCTCAGCAGTCAGTGATCGTGGCGACCATCGCTCGATCGGTGCCTGCGTGCGGGCGGCTCGAACGAGCAATGATTCCAGGGCCGTACTACCTTGCTCAAGGGGCCACTCCGATGGCCGCAGATTCGGGTACCGTGTGGGTGGCTATTTCGGGCGGGTTAGAGACGCACAGAGTCGGTTCTGGCGCCATCATGGTGCAACTCAGCTCGGCTTACCCGAACGCGCAAGTTCGTTCGTGCACATCACACGAGGGATTGCCCTTAACCGTTTGGGCTGGTACGCCGCTGAAGAGTCAACGGTTGTGGCACCGGTACTATTGCTTGGGCTACGACGTTGAAGCGTCATGCGTCGACCGGGATGTGCGCGAGCCTGAGCGGTCGGGTTGATGGGTAACAGATCAGTCCGGGGACATGGGTGACAGTGTCTTCCGGACAAACCGGCCTGTGTGATCTTCGATCTGCTGGCGACGTTCGTCCATCCGCCCCAGCTTGAGCGGCCCAAAGTATACGTCCCAGAGCCCATCGCCCACTTCCTCGAGTCCGACGTATTCACCGGCCAGCGTGTGCGTGACGCAGACCCAGCGTTTCTTCCAGCGGATGCCGCTGTTGCGACTGACGAGGCGGACTTCAAAGTGTCCGGGGTATTCGCCCCGATGATTGATAGTGCGCGGCCGGCGTGTCCTGGCCGAGCGCTTCGTGCGGGCGGTCGTCGTTGTACTCGTGACGAAACCGATTGAAGCGGACTTGTTGCGCCTGAAGATTCGCACTCGGGGGGCGCGTGGCCTCGGCCTTGAGCGTCCGGTGCATGCGCTCATGACGCCCGTTCTGTTGCGGCGACGCGGGCTCGATTAACTCCGGCAGGATCCCCAGCCGAATCCACCAGACCGACAGCGTCGAGAGCCGGCCGAGCGCGGTCGTCGCGAAGGGGACGCCATTGTCGGTCCGCATGATCGCCGGCAGGCCGTACTCTTGAAAGAGGCGCAGAAAGATCGGGCGGGCCAGGGCGATCGAGGTCGAGAGCAAGCCTTGGCACGCGAGCAGGTACCGGCTAAAGCCGTCGACGACGGTCAGCGGATAGCAATACCTCCCATTGCGTGTTTTGAACTGGCCCTTGAAGTCCGCGGTCCACGTGCCGTTGGGCTCCTTCATGGGGATCAATGGCCGACCCGGATGCGCCGGCACAGGGCGCCGCCTTGATGTCGTGATGAGGCCCGCGCGATCGAGAAGATCGCAGACGGTGCTCCGCCCCGGGAGCGTCCACGTCGGGTGTCGCACGCCGACCACCTTCAAGAGCTTCTTGGCGCCCCACGTCGGATGGTGGCGGCGCACGTCCAGCAGGGCCGCGACGATCGACGCTGGCGTCTCGTGCGGACAGTGGCTGGGCCGACGCGACCGATCGACCAGCCCCTCGGGGCCTGCCACCTCATAGCGGTCGATCCACTTGTAGGCCGTCTTCCGACTGATGCCGAAGCGCCGCGCCAAGTCCGCGACGTCGAACTCGTCGCGCTGGTAATCCGCGATGAACTGCACGCGTTGATCATGAGTAACGTTTCCCGCCACGGCATCGAGCACCTCGGCTCGAGTCTGGCTGAATGTGTTACCCATGTCCCTGGACTGATCTGTTACCTTTGTGCCCGGACCGTACCGCCAGCCGGCTAACATGCCGCTGCAGCCGACGAACGGCGCGAGCGCTACCGGGTGGTTCTTGAGGATAGTGAGCGCCGCTCGCAGGTGAGCGGCAATGCGTTAGGCCGACAACGGATGAACAGGGCCACGGTATGTTTCCGGTGCAACTCGACATCAAGACGGCAGAGATTTACACATGCGTGTTTGCTCCTGATGGCACGGGGGCGCTCACCGGGGCACAGGGCAATCCCGTCGTGCTCTGGGATCTGACGACGGGCAATCGCATGCGAGAGTACGAACACGCCGGCCCCGTGTGGGCTTTGGCATGGAGCAGGGATCGACGGGTCTTTCTATCCCTCGACGGG
>JACDCA010000209.1 GCA_013694635.1 Acidobacteriota bacterium
GTCCGCTTCCGCCGTTTCATCGCCTGCCAGCCGGCTGCGGGTGCGACCGATCATGGTGGGGGTCGCATACACCATAATTGCCGGCCGCATGTCAGTGGTGCCTTCGCTCGTCGGCGGCTATTCGTTCAACCGCATCGCCGTTCCGGACGGCGGCACCGCGGCCCCGCTGGCTGTCGATGTGCGCAACAGCCTGGCGTGGCGTCCAGGCATTTCCATCTGGATCGACACGGGGCGGCGGACGGCCGCGAACGTTTCGATCGGTCGCCTGATGACGCGACTGAACGTCACCTACGTCGAGGACCGGCTGATCGAACAGCGATCACTCAACGGCCACGCAACTATGCTGTCGGTCGGCCTCGCCTACAAGCTGTTCTAAGAGACCATCGTGAAAGAAGGCGTCATTCGGTTTCTCGAAGGGGTGGGGCACGCGGCGCGCTTTGCCGGGCGCGCCCTTACGCAGGCGGTGCGGCCGCCATACGAACCCGCTGAAACCTGGCGCCAGTTGTTCGAGCTCGGGGTCCGGTCTGTGCCGCTCATCGCCGCGGCAGGTTTTGCCGTAGGCGTCGTGCTGTCGCTGCACACCCGGGCCTCCCTGGCCCGCTTCGGCGCCGAGGCCCTGATCCCGGCAGGATTGGCCATCGCGCTCGTCCGCGAGACTGGCCCGCTGACCGCCGGGCTGCTCCTATCCGGTCGCATCGGCGCGGGTATCGGCGCCGAGCTCGGCGCCATGAAGGTCACCGAGCAGATCGACGCGCTCGAGGCGCTGGCCGTCGACTCATTCCGTTATCTCGTCGTCACGCGCGTCGTTGCGTGCATCATCGCCCTGCCGATTCTCACGACGGTAATGAACTTCACCGGTCTGCTCGGTGGTTTCACCGCTGAGGCGGCCATCACCGGCATCGGATTCGAGGCCTACTTCCGCCAGGCGTTTTATCCCATCGACTTTGCTGACCTCGTCCCGGCCACGCTGAAGACGATGGTGTTCGGCTTCATCATCGGTACGGTTTCGTCGTACCTGGGCATCAACACGACGGGGGGAACGGAGGGCGTCGGCCGGACGGCCACGCGGAGCGTCGTCATGTCGTCAATCGTCCTGATCACCACGAACGTACTGCTGGTGCGAATCATCTTCTTTCTCTTCCCGCAACGAGAATGACGACAGACGTCCCGGCCGTCGAGCTTCGTCATGTGAGCAAGGCCTTCGGGGCCCTGCGGGTGCTCGACGACGTCAGCCTGGCGGTGCCGGCGGGTCGCGCCGTCTGCATCCTGGGCCGAAGTGGCACTGGCAAGAGCGTTACGCTCAAACATATCGTCGGCCTGCTGCAGCCCGACGCCGGACAGGTGCTGGTAGAAGGCGAAGACATCGGGCAACTCGCAGGGCCCGATCTCGCACGGGTGCGCAAGCGCATCGGGCTGCTGTTTCAGAACGCCGCGCTCTTCGATTCGATCTCGGTGGGCGAGAACGTGGCGTTCCCGCTCCGCCGCCACACACGGGCGCCCGACGACGAGATTCGCGCGCGCGCGCAGGACCTACTGGCGCAGGTGGGGCTCGAACGCGAGTACGACAAGATGCCAGCCGACCTGTCGGGAGGCATGAAGAAGCGCGCGGGCCTGGCGCGCGCCCTCGTCCTGTCGCCGCCGATCGTGCTCGTAGACGAACCGAGCGCGGGTCTGGACCCGCTGACCGCCGGCGAAATCGACGCGTTGCTGGTCGCGCTCAACGACCGTTCCAAGACGACGCTCATCGTCGTGACCCACAACATTCCAAGCGCCAGGGTGATCGGCGACGAGCTGGTGTTTCTTCACGAGGGCCGCATCCTCGCCCGCGGCGACGCCGCAACGCTCGACCGCAGCGAGATTCCGCTCGTGCGGCAGTTCATGAGGTCGGACAGCTCCGGGTAGGGGAGGTATCGAGATGCAGCGCAAGCGAGCAGCGATGGTGGGCGGGTTCGTCCTGATGGGCGTCGTGGTGTTTGCACTGGGGCTGTTCCTCATCGGTGATCGCCGGTTGCTCTTCACGAAGCACATGGAGATCGCCACCACGTTCGGCAAGGTGACCGGCCTCGTCGTCGGGACCCCCGTTCGGCTGGCGGGACTCAGCGCCGGCGAGGTGCTGGAGATCCGGGTGCCATCGCGGCCCTCGGAGCGCTTCCTCGTGCGACTGCGGATCCGCGAAGACCTGCGCCCACTGGTGCGGACCGATTCGGTCGCCACCATCCAGACCGACGGCATCGTCGGCAACGCCTTCGTCCAGATCGGCATGGGCACCGATGAGGCCCCCCCGGTGGAGCCCGGCGGCATCCTGAAGGGCATCGACCCGATCGAGTTTGCCGACCTCATCCAGGAGGGCCGCGACACGTTCAGGCTCGTGAGCCGGGAGTTCCTGGATCTGACCGGGGAGGTGTCGAAAACCGTGGCGGGGCTGACCGAGACGATCGATGTGACCAAGGGGGTCATCGCCGACGTGGGAGGTGAGCTCAAGGTCGTGACAGCGGCCGGCGGGCGGATCGCGGCCGACGTCGAGGGAACCGTTGGAAATGTTCGTGCGATCGTGGCGGACGTCCGCGCGGGCAAGGGGACGGTCGGGCACCTGGTGACCGACACCGCATTGTACGACCGGCTCAACGGCATCACGCGCGAGGCCGAGCAGACGGCGCGCACGGTTCGCGAAACGGCCGAAATCTCTCGCGATGCGATCAGGAAGTTCTCCGGCCCCGACGGGATGGGCCCGCAGCTCACACAATCGATCCGGAACACTCTTGCGGGCATCGAAGAGGTGACGTTCGACCTGGCCGAGGGTACCGAGGCGCTGAAACGCAACTTCCTTGTCCGCGGATTCTTCCAGGACCGGGGCTTCTTCGATCTTGATTCGATCTCGAGCGCGGCGTACCAGGAGGGGCTGCTCGAACGCAAGCGCACAGCCGTCCGCATCTGGCTCGACGCCGCGGTGATCTTCACGCGCGGCACCGATGGCATCGAGACGCTGACCGACGACGGTCGCCGCCGGCTCGATGTCGCGATGGCGCAGCTCTCGCAATACCCTCGCAACAGCCCCCTCGTAGTCGAAGGCTATGCCGCACCAGGCGACGAGAACGCGTATCTTGTCTCGCTCGACCGCGCTCAGCGTGTCCGCGACTACGTGCTCAACCGGTTCCGCCGACAGCCCACGCTGACCGGCATCATGCCCCTCAGCGCCGCCGCCATCGGGAGCCCGGCCGGCAACGGGTCGTGGTCGGGAGTGGCGCTGGCGATATATGTGCCGAACGAGGCGCTCCGGCAAGGGAGCCGGTAACGCAGCCTCCCAGACTCTTTCGCTGACGACGCGCGGCCTGTCCCTACGACGAGTGCCTGGCGTGCGCCTCGCATCGACCCGGGCGACCACCCTTCGATCGGAGTAACCCGGATCAGAACGTGAACAACCCGGTGACGACGATGCCTTTGCTGGTCTCGCGGAAACGCGGCCGCAAGTCGAACAACGTTCCGGTGATGCCGGTGGCGCGATCGAACCAGATCGCGCGATAGCCGTATCCGACCATGACACCCAGCTGCGGGTGCGGATAGAGGGCGACCCCGAGTTCGGTGTTGACCGAGTAGCCCTTCCAGCTGCCGTCGCCAAAACCCTTCTCGGGTTCGTCCTCCAGAAAGCTGCCGTCTTTCACCGTGAGCCACGGAATGCCGCCGCCGACCAGGAGGTATGGTTGGAACCGCCCGTTCGTCAGCGCGAAGAAACGTCCGTTGAGATCCACGGACTGGAACGTCGCTTCGCCGATTCCGTCGAAGAACGTTCCGTCGTGATTCGTCCGCTCGTAACTGAGTTCGAGCGCCGCCATCCTTCCCCGGTATCCCAGAATGCCTTTGAACTTGGGCTGCTTGTCGAGTTTCGGAAGGATCCCGATCTCGTCGCCGCCGACCTCGCGGTAGAGCGTCATGCCGTCGAACGTCTCGCCGTCCAGCGTGAAGTTCGGCACGAACGATCCGCCGGCATAGCCGCCGACCTTTGCAAAGCCCTGTGGCTCCTGGCTGGCGGCCGGCACCGCGGGGGCGAGCATGAGCAGTACGAGCGCGGCGACTCTGAAGGAATACGGCGGGCAGAGATGGGTCATACGGGCGACGGCTCCAAGTTCGGTGCCGTGTGGGGTCTTCCGCGAACGAGGCGCAATTGCATGTGCTGGCACGAACACGACCTGCGGAATTCGTCAGGCGCTTTCAGTATTGTGCGCGGTCGGCGTTAACTGTTTCAGGCGGACCGTCGTATTAGTTGCTGGGCGTTACCTCGCCCGGAACAAAATCCGCGCGCGGCACACCAACCCAGCGTAAACACCGGCCGTCTATGTAACGGCGGCCGCGACAGTTTTCCTCGAGGAGCCCCGTCTCCATGCGCGTTTTCGGACGATTTCTGGCCGTTCTGTCCGCTTGTGGAACGATTGCCTTGGCGCAGGCTCCGTCACCGGCGGACCGGGCCGCCAAGGTGCTCGCCGATGCGCGCGCCGCGCTCGGCGGCGAGGAGAAGATTGCGGCCGTCAAGAGCCTCACGACCACGGGACGGACCCGGCGTGTGCAGGGTGACAACCTCGTACCCATCGAGTTCGAGCTGGCGGTCGAGCTACCCGACAAATACATGCGGCGGGACGAGATTCCGGCGCAGGAAAGCGACCCAACGACCAACGGGTTCAACGGCGAAGCGCTCGTGCAGTCTCCGCCGATGACGCCTCCCGAGCCGCGGCCTGGAATGCCCGCTCTACCGGTCGCCCAGTTCGAGGCGATGCTGAAACAGCGCGCGCTCTCGAC
>JACDCA010000230.1 GCA_013694635.1 Acidobacteriota bacterium
ATGATGCGCGAGCATGGATTCTCGAACGCACGATGGATGCGAGTCCTCGGCGGACTGATGGCGATCCACGTCGCGACGAAATAATGTAGGCTCGCTCGGTGCTTGTAGAAATCTCAGAATTGCGGCGCCGCATTCGCGCCGCCATAGAGCTGGCGAAGAAGAACACCGCGGCGCGGCGTACGCGCACCGACGAGGCGGCGCGTGACTATGCGAAATTCCTGGCTGAAGTCGGCGTGCCATCCGTGCAGCAGCTGGCATCTGCGTTGACCGGCGAGGGGCACCTCTTTCACGTCGCGACTCCTGCCGAATCCGTTCGACTCATTTCCGGATCCTCTCCGGACGATTACATCGAGCTGCTCCTCGATTCCACCCAGGATCCTCCGGAGGTCATCGCGCGAGTGCATCGCGGACGCGGGCGCCGCATGATCACGTCCGAGCGTCCGGTGCGCGAGCGAACGGCTATCAAGGACCTCACCGAAGAAGACGTCCACACCTTGCTCCTCGAGGAGCTGAGCCCGTTTTTAGGCTAGATCGCCTTCTGCGACCGAAGCGTCGAGATCTCGGCATCGCTCAAGCCGGCGTCCTCTCGCAGGATCCGGTCGGTGTGCTGACCGAGCGTCGGCGGCGGCGTGCCGGCGGATCGCGGCATGTCCGACAACTGCACCGGATTGCCGAGGGCGCGGATGGCGCCGGCAACGGGATGCTCAAATTCCTGGATCATCCCTCGCGCGGCGAGCTGCGGATCCGACAGGACTTCGCCGACGCGCCGGACGGATCCGCAGGGGACACCGGCGGCCTTGAGCGCCGCACCCCATTCCGCACGGGTCCGTCTACGCAGGTGCTCGGCCAGCATCGGACGCAGCGTGTCGTAGTTGGCAAGGCGAAGGCGGTTGGTCGTGAATCGCTCATCGGATGCGAGCGCCGGCGCCTCGATGGCCGCGCAGAAGCGGCGCCATTGTTCGTCATTGCCTACCGCGATGACGAACTCGCCGTCGGACGACTCGAACGTCTCGTAGGGAGCGATCGTCGGATGCCGGTTGCCCATCCTTGGCGGCGTCTGGCCGGTCGCAAAGAAAATCGCTGCCTGGTACGTCAGGAGCGCCGCTGTCGCGTCGAGCATCCCGATGTCGACGTGCTGGCCACGGCCGGTACGCTCGCGCGCAAGCAGCGCAAGCGTGATCCCCTGCACCGCGAACATCCCGGAGACGATGTCGGAGACGGCGACGCCGAGCCGGTAGCCGGGCCCGTCTTCGGGACCGGTAATGCTCATCAGACCGCCTTCAGCCTGCGCGACCGCGTCGTAGCCGGCCTCCTCTCGCCTCGGGCCGGTCTGGCCGAAGCCGGAGATCGAGCCATAGACGAGTCGCGGATGTCGTGCAGCGAGCTGCTCGTAGCCCAGTAACAGGCGCTCCATCGCGCCGGGCCGGAAGTTCTCGACGAGTACGTCCGTGTTCGAGAGCAACCGCTCGAGTATCGCGGCCGACGCCGCGTGCTTCAGGTCGAGCGTCAGGCTCTCCTTGCTGCGATTGATGCTGAGGAAGTACGCGCTTTCGCCGTTGACGAAGGGCGGGCCCCAGCCTCGCGTGTCGTCGCCACGCCCCGGCTGTTCGATCTTGATGACGCGCGCGCCCATGTCGGCGAGCTGCATCGTGCAGAACGGGCCGGACAGGACGCGTGTGAAATCGAGGACCCTGATGCCCTCGAGCGGCCGGGTCATCGCGATTTCCGAACGCGGCGCGAGATGGTGACCAGGTCGGCGAACACCGCGTACGCGGTTTGCGTCAGGTCTCCTGACAGCTCGCACACGGCGACGCGGTCGAGAAGGTCGGTCTGCAGGATCAGCGCGTTCGCGCCTCCGTCCAGGCCTCCGAGCAGATGGGTGGCCGGCAGTTCGCGAAGGGCCACTCGCGCGCTGATACCGCCACCCATCGCGCGCCGCGCGGAGGCGACGAGTTTCATGTGGTTGCCACGCTCGCGCGCGTCGTGGACGGCTTTGCGATCCGCCTCGCTGATGCCCGTGCGCTCCACGTCGAGCGGCGTCATCCTGGCGTCCATCAGCGCATTCGCGAGGACGGCGGTCTTGGCCGCCGCGTCCCAGCCATCGACGTCCAGTGACGCGTCCGATTCGGCGATGCCGTCCGCCTGCATCTGTGCCAGGGCTTCGTCGAATCCGAGGCCACGCTCCATCGACGCCAGGATGTGATTCGTGGTCGTGTTGATGACCCCTTCGAACCCCGCGATCCTGACACCGGGCATCGTTTCACGGACCAGGCTGAAAACCGGCACGCCGTCCATGACGGTCCCTTCGAAAAGGAAAGACACCCCGGCCTTCTCGGCAGCGTCGCGAAGACTCTGGTAGGCGAACGCGACCGGCCCTTTGTTCGCGGTTATCACGTGACAACCGGCGTCAATTGCCGATCGGATGTGCGAGATCGCCGGCTCGCCGTCGATCACGTTCAGCGTCGTGAGCTCGATGACAACGCGCAGGTCCGCAGGCGAACCGGCGACGTAGCGGATCGCCTCGAATGCATCCGCACACGGTTCCCCTCCGGCGACGCAGCCGTGGCGCGTCGCCGTTGCAACCAGGTCGCAGCTCAGGCCATGATCCTGCGCCAGGGCTTCGCGCTGCTCGTCGAGCATCCGCTCGAACCGCCGTGCGACGTGGCCGTACCCGATCAGCGCAATGTCGGCGCGCACTCCGCAAAAGTGTACCCTATTGATCTGGAGGTAGTTGTGCGACCACTAGGTCTTCTCGTCACGTGTCTGCTGCTCGGCGCCCCGGCTGCCGCGCAGGATGCCAGGGTGGATGTTCCGGTTGTCGTGACGTCCGGCGAAGCGGAAGTCAAGAGGGCGGCGGACCGCGCGTGGGTCACGATCAACGCCGAGTCGCGCGCGCGCGATCCCAAGGAGGCGCAGCGCGCCAACGTCGAAGCGATGAACGCGGTGATGCAGAAACTCCGGAGCCTGTCGCTCGGCGGTGATGCCGTCCGGACAACGTCCGTGGACCTTCATCCGGAGTTCGACTACGCGAACGGCCGGCAGACCCTGCGCGGTTACGTCGCGCGCAACACGATCGAAGTGCGCGTCGACGACATCGGCCGGGTGGGTGAGATCATCTCCGCCTCGGTTGGATCCGGCGCGACCTCGGTCGGCGGCCTTCGATTCGACATCAAGGAACGCGCCGAAGCGGAGCGCGAAGCCCTGCGCATGGCGGTCCAGAATGCACGGGCGCGCGCCGAGGCAGCGGCGAGCGGCGCCGGCATGAGGATCGACAGGATCGTCCGCATCGAGGATCACCGTGTGGCGATGCCGGAGCCGAGGCCGATGATGATGGAGCGCACGATGGCGGCGCAGGCGCCCGTGCCCGATACGCCGGTCACGCCCGGCAATCTCACCATCCGCGCGATGGTGACCCTCACCGCCGCGCTCAGATAACGGGCGTGCCCCGGGTGAGATCGCGGGGAGCACCGGCGGCTGCCTCCGCCACGATCTCCCCGTCCACCGTGACATCGTCGAACAGTCCGACGAGCTCCGGTGCGCCGAGGAGCCGTGGCGTCTGATCGACAGGCTCGATCTCACGGAACTCCTCCGAGACGGTCACGCCTTTGTCCTTGAGGCGCCGCGCGGTGACGAGGACGCGGCTCTCGAGCGTGCCGATGGCGCCGTTGTAGGCCTGGACGGCTTTCGCGAGGCTCCGGCCGACGGTTTCGAAATGCTCCGCGAGTTTTGCGATGCGGTCGTACAGGTGACGGCCGAGATCGCTGATCTCCTGCGCGTTCCTGGCGACCGTATCCTGCTGCCAGCCGTAGGCGATCGCCTTCAGCAGCGCGATCAACGAGAGCGGACTCGCCAGCATGATGCCCTTACCCATGCTGAACTCGAGCAGCGCGGGGTCGTGCTGCATCGCCGATGAGAGCAGCGCCTCCCCCGGCACGAACATGACGACGATGTCGGGCGCCGGTTGAAAGTGGGCCCAGTAGTTCTTGTTGGCCAGCCGGGTCACGTGGTCCTTCAGCTGGCGCGCGTGGTCCTTCAGCTTCGCGTCGCGCTGATGGTCGTCGTCGTTTTCCATCGCGTCGAGGTACGCGGACAGCGGCACCTTCGCATCGACGACAACGTTCTTGCCGCCCGGCAGCTTGATGATCACGTCCGGACTGAGGCGTCCTTCGTCGGTCTGCGTCGAGCCCTTGAAGTCGAAGTGGATCGCTTCGAGAAGACCGGCGCTCTCGAGAATGCGGCGCAGCTGAATCTCCCCCCATTGCCCTCGGACGTTGGGGGAGCGGAGCGCGCGCGCCAGCTTCGTGGTCTCCGAGTGCAGGACGTTTTGTGCCTGCGACAGCGAGCGGAGCTGTTCAGACAACTGCGCCTGCGAGCTTGCCCGTCCGCGCTCGACCTCGTTCAGTTTCGTGTCCACGTTTTTCAGCGATTCACGCAGCGGCTGTACCAGCGTGTCGATCGCTTTCTGGCGCACGTCGAGATCCGTCGTCGCGGCCCTTTGAAACTCGCCGAGTGACGTCCGTGCGAGGTGGAGGAATGATTCGGTGTTCTGTTTGAGTGCCTCTGAAGACAGCGCGGCGAACGCGTCTCGCAGCTTCGTTTCCGCGTCGTGAAGCAGGGCGAGTTTCTCGGCGCCACTCCGCCGTTCCGCGTCGAGGGACGCAGCCAGCGCGGCCTTTTCCTGCAGTGCCGCCTCGTGAGCGTGGCGGGCGCGTGAGGTCGCCCAGAGGGCGCCCAGGGCTCCGCCGAGCGCCAGCGCCAGGAGCGTCAGATACAGGGTTTCCACGATGACGAAGTTTAGGCGAAAGGTGGCCTAACCTCAAGAACTGTATGATGAAAGCAGCCCTGACGGGCTGGATACTCAGGCGTAGCGCGGCCTTCAGGGCTGCTTGAAAATATGCTTCCCGAACTCTCCCAACAGGAACTCATCCGCTACAGCCGTCACCTCACCCTGGGGGAGATCGGAGTTGCCGGCCAACGGCGGCTCAAAGCCGCGCGTGTGCTGTGCGTCGGCGCCGGGGGGCTCGGTTCTCCGGCGGCGATGTATCTGGCGGCCGCCGGCGTCGGGACGATCGGACTCGTGGACTTCGATGTGGTCGATGCGACGAATCTTCACCGGCAACTTCTCTATTCAGTTCACGACGTCGGCCGTCCGAAACTCGAAGCGGCTGCCGAGCGGTTGCTTGGGCTGAACCCGGAGCTCAATGTCGTGCCGCACCAGGTGACGCTCGACGCGTCCAATGCGCTGCAGCTCGTGTCGGGATACGAGGTCGTGCTCGACGGCACCGACAATTTCACGGCGCGGTACCTCGTGAACGACGCGTGCGTGATGGCGCGCAAGCCGAATGTCTGGGGAAGCATCTCGAAGTTCGAGGGGCAGGCGACGGTTTTCGGGGCCGAAAACGGACCGTGTTACCGGTGCCTTCATCCGGAGCCGCCGCCGCCAGGGCTAGTGCCGAGCTGCGCCGAAGCGGGGGTCCTCGGCGTACTGCCCGGAATCATCGGCACCATCCAGGCGACCGAGACAATCAAGCTGCTCCTCGGCATTGGCGATCCGCTCGTCGGCAGATTCATCATCTACGACGCTCTGCGGATGCGCTTTCGGGAGCTGAAGCTGTCCCGCGATTCGGAATGCGCCGTCTGTGGCGACAATCCAACGATCCTGGAGCTGAAGGCGTACGAGGGTTATTGCGAAACGGGCCGGCT
>JACDCA010000235.1 GCA_013694635.1 Acidobacteriota bacterium
GCCGTCGAAGCGGACCGCCTCGCCGAGGAGGCACGACGAAATTCCGATGCGAATCGGGCGAGCAACGTCGAGCGTGTCGTTCATGGTGGCGGCGCTAGATCTTGCGGCTGTCGTACGCCCAGTGGAGGACGGCCTGTCGTTGCCGCCTGCGGCACTCGAGATCGCGGGGCTCGCAATGCTTTCGGATCGCCGCGACGTGCCGCGCGATGGCCCGCCATCGACGGATCTGGCGCGCATCATCTGCCGTGCGCCGGCCCGCGTAGTAACGACAGTACCACTGGAACCAGCCCCGGGGATCCTGCGGACGAATCCAGAAGTGACGCCGCCATGTGGCCAGCGACTGCGAGGCGTTGACGCCGAAGAAGTTCAGGCGGCGATCGCGACGGTCGGCGCTCAGCTTCGCCCGCTCGAACCAGGCGACAGGAAATTCAGCGCGGCAATCGGTCATGTACTTGCCGCCGAAGACCCCAAGCGCCAGCATCTGCTTCGGTGTGAGCTCCGGACGGAACTGCGGGGAGAAGTTTCGACCGGCAGGCTCCGTCAGGTAATACACGTACCCAGTCTGCATCCTGTCGTTGACGATGACTCTGGTTGCATGGGCCGCCATCATGTTGCGGATAGTGCCCCTTTTCGACCGGCGCGCTGGGCGATCCGGCGGAGCAGTCCACGGAAGAGCAACGCGTGCACGGGATAGATCGCGTACCAGTAGGCGGAGCCAAGCAGCCCGCGCGGGTCGAAGCTGGCGGTCTGACGGATCGACGATCCCCCGCCGGGGAGCGGCGTCACCTCGAATTCCAGCCAACCACGGCCCGGCAGCTTCAAGTCAGCTGACAATCGCAGCCGCCGATTCGGTTCGTACTCGTCGACCGTCCATGCGTCGATGACGTCTCCAACGGCACAGCAGTCCGGATCGCGGCGCCCGCGGTGCATCCCGATCCCTCCGAGCTGCTGATCCACCCATCCGCGTGCCTTCCAGAGAATGTTGCCGAAATACCACCCGGCGGCCCCGCCGATGCGCCGCACAGGCTCGAACGCCTGTTCGGGGGACACGTCGACCGCTACCGTGCGCGTATCCGTCTTCATGCGCTTCTCAGCGCCCTCTTCAATGGCTTTCACGAACGAGGAGCGAAGCGACATGGGTTGCAGCCGGAACGCCGACTGCGCGTCGGCCGACCGAACCACGGTCGGATTCTTCAGGCCGTCGACGAGCGCGCGACCGACACGTGCCTGCGCTGGTGTGACTAGCGCAAGCCAGAGACCGGACAGGTGTGGCGTCAACACGGGAACGGGCAGCAGCAGACGTCGCAGCCCGCGAAGCCTTGCATATTCCCGCATCATGTCACCGTAAGACACCACCTCCGGCCCGCCAATCTCAAAAACGCTACCGCGCGTCGCCGGCAAATCCAGCGCCGCCACCAAGTACACCAGCACGTCGTCAATGGCGATGGGCTGCGTGAGCGTCGCAACCCAGCGCGGGCAGACCATTACCGGCAGCCGCTCGACGAGCGCCTGGATCATCTGGAACGACAGGCTGCCGGCGCCGATGACGACCGACGCGCGGAATTCGATCACCGGAACGCCACCCGCGCGGAGCGCGGCACCAGTCTCCGCGCGGCTCCGCAGATGGGCAGACAGTGATTTGGTGTCGTCCGACAGTCCACCTAGATAAATGATGCGATGCACGCCGGCGCGCGCGGCCGCGCGGCCGAAATTGTCCGCCGCCTTGCGGTCGAGGTCCGCGAAGTGCGGCCCGGCCGCCATCGAATGGACCAGATAATACGCACTCTTGACGCCGACGAGCGCACGGTCGAGTGATGCTTCGTCCAGGCAGTCACCGGCAACGACTTCAGTGGTCGGACGACTCGGCGCGACTCTCCCCGGCTCCCTTGCCAGGCAGCGGACGACGTGGCCGCCTCCTTCGAGCGATCGAAGAAGACGGCCGCCGATGTATCCACTTGCGCCGGTGAGCAGAATGCTCCGCTCCATGCCAGCGCCTACTTGCCGATCGGAAGCATGACGGCATCAATCACGTGGATGACGCCATTACTCGCGGTGATGTCGGTCTTGACGACGTTCGCCTGGTTGACGGTGACGCCTCCATTCTGTGCGCCGATCTTCACCGTGTCGCCGCTGACGGCGTTCGCCGACTGCAGCTTCACGACGTCACCGGCCATCACCGTTCCGGACACGACGTGATACGCGAGAATGCGCCGCAGCTTGGCCTTATTCTCCGGCTTGAGCAGGTTCTCGAGCGTACCCGCCGGCAATTTTGCGAACGCCTCGTCGGTCGGTGCGAAAACGGTGAAGGGCCCTGCGCCTTTCAGCGTTGTCACGAGATCCGCCGCCTGCAGGGCCTTCGCGAGCGTCTTGAACGAGCCGGCGGCAACGGCCGTCTCGACGATGTCCTTCGTCTGGGCATTCACCGTCGTGGTCGATGCGGCACTGGTCAGGACAACTGCGGTCAGGGTGCCGATTGCGAGCGCTTTCACCATGTCAACTCCTCGATTTTCAGGGTTCACGATTTTTCCTCGACACCCGATCTTCGAGCGCCATGTGTTTAACTGTAGTGCAAAAAAAACTGCTTACAAGTAAAATCAGCTTGTAAGGCAAAGTCGTGTGAGCGTCACGAGAATTCCGGCGCTGATTGTGACCGGCAGTCAAAAAGGAGAGAGCGCGATGTTAACGGCGACGCTGCAGAAGGGGCTCAGCGAATACGAGGTAGGCGAAAAGATCCGCGCGCTGCGTCTGAAGAAGAAAATGGGCCTCGTGGAGCTTGGCACGCACACCGGGCTGTCGCCGGCGCTGCTCTCGAAGATCGAGCGGGGACGCCTGTTCCCGACGTTGCCGACGCTTCTGCGCATTGCGCTGGTTTTCAGCGTCGGCCTCGAATTCTTCTTTGCGGGGTCGCGCGAGAAGCCGCTCGTCGCCGTCGTGCGGAAAGACGAACGGGTAACCCTGCCCGAGCGGCCGGGCGCGCGCGAGGTGGCCTATCGGTTCCAGTCGCTCGACTATCCGGCGACCGAGCGGAGATTCAACTCGTACTACGCCGAGTTCTTTCCCATACCTGCCGATAAACTGCAGCGGCACGACCATCCCGGCGTCGAGTTCATTTACGCACTGCAGGGGACGCTGAGTGTGCACATCGGCGCGGAGGAGCATGGCCTCGAGCCGGGCGACACGATGTATTTCGACGCCACGGTTCCGCACGCGTACCGGCGGAGCCGCGGTCGGACCTGCAGCGCGATCGTCGTTACGGCCTCGTAGGCTTGCCAAGAGCGCGGCCTTCGTCTCCGGCCGCTCGGGCCCTCGATTGGAATGCCTGCCCTATGCTGGCATCGGCTTCCCTCCGATAGCGTGTACAGGATGCTCCGGGAACTGCTGGCCACCGACGAACACCGTGCGCTCGAATTCTTTCTCGTCCATCTGCGGGACGTGTGCGAGCCCTCGGTCGCCGGGGACGAGTTGCTGTACAACGCGAGTGTTCTCGCTCACTACGCACAGGTCTCGACCGCGACGACGGTCGGCGTGCCGATGCTCACCGGCCTGAGCGCCGTATTCGATCAGTTCGTGATCGACGCGACGGGGCATGCGGATCCCGACATGATGGAGACTGCCGCGGCGCAATGTCTCATTCTCGCGGGTTTTTTCCAGGACCAGATGCGCCGGCGCCACGCGGTCGGCTGGTACGCGGAACTGGGCGCGGGGTTCTTCAGCAGCGCGGCAGCGCAGCAGGAGTCGGCCCGGAAGGCCCGGCTGCTGCACGCGCTCTCCCGTCATTTCGAACAGTGGCGCCAGCGCCATGCGCGTCTGAGCCGTGAACTTCGAGACCTTCCGTACCTGCTGCCTCCGCCGGCACCCACCGCGGACGGGTCGCTCTAGGACCCTTTCCCCCGGTCGAACACCTTGCGGCCGCCGACAAACGTCATGAGGACGCGGACGTTGCGGATCTCTTCGGAGGGGACCTCGAAGATGTTGCGTTCGAGCAGGACGAAGTCGGCGGCGCTGCCGGGTGAAAGAACGCCCCGGGTCGATTCGTCGAACGACGCATAGGCGGCGCCCGTCGTATAGGCCCGCAACGCCTCCTCGACCGAGATCTTCTGTTCCGGCACCCAGCCGGCCGAATTACGGTCATCGAGCGTGCGACGCGTGACCGCCGCGTAAATGCCTTCGAGCGGCGTTGGCGGCGCGACGTACCAGTCGCTGCCGAACGCGGGCCTCGCTCCCGAGTCGAGCAGCGAGCGGAACGCATAGGTCGTTCGGATCCGCGCCCCGATGTACTTCTCGGCCCATCGACCGTCGTCTATCGCGTGATACGGCTGCATGCTGGGGATGACGCCGAGCTTTGCAAACCGTGGGATGTCGAGGGCGGCAAGATGCTGCGCGTGCTCGATCCGGAAGCGACGATCGCGCTGCCCGTGCTCGCCGGCGACCCGCTCGAAGATGTCGAGCAGCATCGCGTTCGCGCGGTCACCGATCGCGTGGACCATCACCTGGAGACCGGCGGCGTCTCCTCCCTTGATCCATCGATACAAATCCTCCGGCGTATTCA
>JACDCA010000236.1 GCA_013694635.1 Acidobacteriota bacterium
GTTGCCGTCCGCGTCGAAGGGGGTGACGAGCGCCGTGCCGCAACCTGTCCACAGATCTCGCATGTTCATACTCCCAGCATGTCCCGCATCGTAAACCAGCCGCGGCGGCCGTGGATCCAGCGCGCCGCTTCCAGGGCGCCGCGCGCGAACGGTGACCGGTCGCGTGCGGTGTGCGTCAGCGTAATGCCCTCGCCCACCGCGTCAAATCCGACCGTGTGGGTCCCCGGTATGTGCCCCGCCCTGGTGGACGCGATATCCACCGGTGTGCTGCCGGCGGCCTCGACCACTCTCCGCAGAGCAATCGCGGTACCTGACGGCGCGTCCTTTTTGGCGGCGTGATGCGCCTCATGGATCCACGGGGCGAAGCCGCTGCCGCGGACCAGCAGTTCGGCGGCGCGCTCGCAGATAACGGAGAACGCGTTGACGCCGATCGCAAAGTTCGGCGCCGCGATGACGCCTACGGGAAATCTTCCAAGCGAATCGCGGAGCTGCGATTCGGAGGCCTGCCATCCCGTCGTGCCGATGACCAGGGACATCCCGCGCGCGGCCAACCGGGGGGCGTTGACGTAGACGGCCTCGGCGGTCGAAAAATCGATCGCGACGTCCGCCTGCGGAAGGGTGGCGTCCGACGATTGACCGCGGGTGAGATGGCCCACGATCTGGACGCCCGATGCCTCGGCGAGTTGCTCGACCAGCCGCCCCATCCGGCCGTGACCGACGAGCAGCACGCGGACGCGAGCGGCTGTGTCGGTCATCGAGCCGACCTCGCAGGCGCGAAGAACTTCTGGTGGAGGCGCTCCATGGCAGCAGGCACATCGCGATCCGCGAGCACGACCGTGAGGTTACGCCGTGATGCTGCCTGCGACACCATCCGGAGCGGCAGTCCGTCGAGCGCAACGATCAGCCGCACCGCCAGCGTGGAATCCCGGCGCAGGTTGTCGCCGACGGCGCTGACGATCGCCATCCCGCGCTCGACCTGGACGTCCGCAATCAGCCGCAGGTCGCGCTCGATCGCGCCCAGCCGCCGGTCGTCGTCCAGCGTCATCGACACGCTGACCTCCGACGTCGTCACGACGTCCACCGAGGTGGCGTGCTGCTCGAACACCTCGAAGACACGCCGCAGAAAGCCGTGTGCGAGCAGCATGCGCGTGGAGGTCACATCGACGACCGTGATGTTCCGCTTGCATGCGAGGGCGGTCAACGCACCGTCGCCGGAGGTCACGTGACGGGTGATCAGACTACCGGCTCCGTCGGGCCGGAGGGTATTGAGGATCCGTACCGGGATGCCGTCCTGCACGGCAGGAAGAATGGTGCTGGGATGCAGAACTTTGGCGCCGAAATACGCCAGCTCTGACGCCTCCTCGAACGACAGGTGCGGCACGACCTCGGCTCCGTCCACGAGGCGCGGATCCGCGGTGAGCATACCGTCCACGTCGGTCCAGATCTGAATCTCGCGCGCGTGAAGCGCCGCACCCAGCACCGAGGCTGACAGATCGGAGCCACCGCGGCCGAGCGTCGTCGTAATGCCATCGGCGGTCGCGCCAACGAATCCACCAACGACAGCGACTTCGCCAGCTTCGAGAACCGGTAGCACTTCCCGGCCGGCCGCCGTCCGCGTTTCGTCGAGCCTGGGCAGCGCCACCGGATGCACATCGTCGGTGATCAGCACGCGTCTCGCGTCCAGCCACGTCGCCGGCGTCCCGGCGGATGCCAGTGCTGCGGCAACGATCCGGCTCGACATCAATTCCCCCGCGGCTGTCACCCGGTCGGCGCCGCGTTGGGTCAGTTCGCGCAGCACCGCGACCGACCGCAGAACGGATCGCATCTCGTCGAATTCGCTGGAGATGTGGGCGAGAAGATCGTCCGCCTGAACGCGAAAGATTTCGCCGACGACTGCTCCATGCCTCGCCTCGACGCCACGAATCCTGGACTCGACCCCGTCGACATTCCCGCTCCGAGCGAGGTCGCAAGTCTGCAGCAGTTCGTCGGTGACGCCCGACATGGCGGAGACAACCAGCACGACCGGCTCGCGAGCGGCGGCAGCCGCGGCGATGCGAACCACCCTCGAGATCGCCGCGGCATCGGCGACCGAGGTGCCGCCGAACTTCATCACGAGCGGATGCATCAATCCCCGCGAAGCCATCCGTCGGCGAGCAGCAGTTCGGCATTCAGCAATGCGGCCCCCGCGGCGCCCCGGACCGTGTTGTGACCCAGGGCCACGAACCTCGTCCCGAGCACCGGGCACGGACGCACGCGGCCAACCGTCACGGTCATCCCGTTGCCGAGTCCGACGTCGAGACGCGGCTGCGGGCGGAAGCCATCAGAGAACAATTCGAGCGGCTTTTCGGGAGCGCTGGGGAGGCGCAGTTCCTGCGGACGGCCGCGAAACGACGTCAGTGCCTGCGCAACCTCTTCCTCACTCACCTCGCGATCGAACCCGACCGACACCGTCATCGTGTGACCGTCGAGGACAGGGACGCGCGTGGTGTGCGCGCTGACCACGGCGGGATGTGGCGTGATGCGGTCTCCGTTCAGCGTGCCAAGAATCTTGCCTGGCTCCGACTGGATCTTGTCTTCTTCCCCGCCGCCGATCCCGGGGATGACGTTGCCCACGATGTCGAATGACGGCACTCCCGGATACCCCGCCCCCGACACCGCCTGCAGCGTCGTTGTCAGCACCGAGCGGATGCCGAACTGGCGCAAAGGCGCCAGCGCCATCGCAAGAACGACCACCGCGCAGTTGGGGTTCGTGATGATCGCGCCCTTCCAGCCGCGGAGGCGCCTCTGGACGTCGATCAGTGCGAGGTGATCGGCATTCACTTCCGGGATGAGCAGCGGCACATCGTCCGCCATCCGGAAGCTGCGCGCGTTGCTGACGACGATGTGGCCGGCGGCAGCGAAGGCAGGCTCAATCGTGTCGGCGGCCGCGGCGTCGAGCGCCGAGAATACGAGCCGCGGTCCGAGGCCCGGCCGGCATGGCTCGAGTTTCTGAGTGGCGATGCCCGCCGGCATCGGATCGCCGAGCCGCCAGGAGGATACCTCGGCGTACCCATGCCCTTCTGACCGTTCGCTCGCCGCGAGCCACGCCGTACGAAACCAGGGATGACCGGAGAGAAGCCGGATGAACTGCTGCCCCACCATGCCTGTTGCGCCGAGGATGCCGACGTCAACAGGACGACGCTGATCCATCGCCCCTGATTATCATTCAACCCCGGGATAAAGACCTGATAACAGGAGATCAGGAATGTTTTCCCTAAGAGTCTCTTGATCTCCTGATCTCCTGTTACCGATCTCGCGCTTGTCGAAATAGGGTTGGCCCGTTCGTCATCAATCAGAAGGCGCATGACGCGCCCCAGGGGAGACGCGAAACGGACAGATACAAGCTATTGCTGGCTGCGTTGCTCGTCACGACGGCCGTAGCGATTGCAGCAGCCGCGACGACACCCGAAGACAGCGCGTCGCCGGTCGACGCCAAAGCAGCGTTCGCACAACTGAAGCAGCTGGAAGGAGTCTGGGAGGCCCCCGCGGCCGGCGGGAAGACGGCGCGGACGGAGTTCGAGGTCACGGCGAATGGAACGGTGCTGCTCGAGCGTCATACCAACGCCGCGATGCCCGGCGGTGGACGGATGGCCGCGTATCATCTCGATGGCAACGTCCTCGTGCTCACGCACTATTGCATTGCCAACAACCAGCCGGTGCTCCGGGCCGAGCAATTCGACCCGGCAACCAGGGAGATCCAGTTCGAATTCATGCGCGCCGGCACTCTGCCGTTACCGGCGAATGGCCACATGGATCGCGCGAAATACCGGATCGTCGACGCCGCACACTTCGTCCCGGAGTGGGAGTTCTTTGAGAACGGCGCGAAGCAGATGACCGAAACCGAAACATTTACCCGCGTTAAGTAAAGGGACACGATACATGCCCAAGTACATGCTGCTGCTTCACGACGATCCATCCGGCTTCGCGACGCTGAGCCCTGCCGACATCCAGAAGGTGATCGAGAAATACATGGCGTGGGGAACGCGCCTGCGGGAGGCAGGCGTCATCACCGAGAGCGCCAAGCTGACCGACGAGCCCGGACGGGTGATGCGCGGCCAGGGGCCCGCCATGCGGAAGCGCTGAAACGGCCGTGCAGCGAGCCGGAGAAGCGCTTTGTGGTTCGGCGGCTCAGCGACTCAGAAAAACCAAAAGTTAGCGGCCAACCCTGAAGGCGACCGTGTCCTGTGCGGTTCCCGCGAGGCCCTTGGCGGTGAACTCGACGAGGTATTCCCCGGCGGCGAGGCTCGAGAGCGGCAGTTCTGCTTCGAACAAGCCGCCGACCGCCTGCATCTTGATGTCTGACATTGGCGCGCCGCCGCGATTCATCAACTTTGCTGTCACGTCCGGAGCGAGCCCACCGGGCGCGTACGCCTCGACCCGGACGAGAAGGCGCTCGTTGCGGCTGAATTCGCGGTCCACCGCCGGAGACGTGCCCGGCGTCTCGCGGATCACCTGCAGCTCGCGCACCGTGCGACCGCGATAGAACCTCGGCGTCCCCAGCGTTACGGCAATCGCCGTGTAATCCGGAACCGCGATGTCCTGGTTCGTCGAATCGACCACGTGCCCGGCGTTGTTCTGAACCGTGAGCCGAAGCTGCAGCGGGCCCGGTGGGGCGTCGAACGTGACGCTCCCCCCCGGCGCGACGGTGATCGGCGACGGGGTGCCCTTTGCTGCCGCTCCCACATCACGCACGCTCCCCTTGAACAGCGGCTTGCCTTCAGGGCTCACCGCAATCACGCCGACGATCGCGGCGGCTTCGGTCTTGCGGTCCTCGGACGAGGGTGACGGCTCCCACGCGAAGGTGACTCGAGTCTGCCCGTTCTCACCGCGTCCCGTGCCGACCCAGAAGCGCGCGGGACGCCCTCCGCGCGGCTCTGCCCGCGTGCTCAACGCGCGGGTAACCGCCGTCGGCGCTTCCGGTTTCGCCGGCGCCGTAGCACGCGCCACATCCTCTTTCGTCAGCGCCCAGTACCCCTTGCGCGCGCGGACGTCCACGCCACGGCGCTTGACCGTGACCTTGATCTCGTGGAACTTCCCGTCGGTGGGCGCGCGCGACGAGGTGTACCCGAGCAGGTAGTAGCCGCTCGAGTCGCGCATGATCTGCTTCATCCCCGCCGCCAGGTCGTTGCGATTGACGATCGCGCGGCCATCGGTGTTGTTGGCGAGCGTGTGCAGGGTGTCGATCGACGACTTCAAGTTGTTGGCGTCCTGCGTCAGCCCGATCCCCTCGTTGATGTTGTATTCGAAGGCCCCGAGTCCGCGCGGATCGACCGCGTAAATGGACGTGTTCTGTCGGTTGGCAGTACTGAAGACCTCGCGCATGTCGTTGAACATGTCGGTCATCATCTGCATGTTGTAGCGGTCGTCGGTCTGCGCCGTCGGATTCCTCCGGTTCGGATTGCCCATGCCCGGGAATGCCGCGTTGGGGTCCTGCAGTTGCGGCGGCAGCGCGGAAGTGAACCCCTCGCTGACGAGAATGATCGACTTGCGCCCCTCCCGAAGGCTGCCCATCCGCACCGCGGCGGCCTTCAGCGCGCTCATCGTGACCTGGTTCCGGATCCGTTCCACTGTCGCGGCCGGGTACTGCGCGTACTGCTCCTCGAACGTGTTGCGCGGCGTGTAGTTGAACTTGCGTCCTTCGAAATTCTGGATGGCGGAGATCAACCGCGAGCGCGAGCGCGTGAACTGGATGTCGCTGACGGGCGTCAGCGGATACATGACCGCAACCATGTCGGCCGGCGCCAGCTGGTTCTCGATGAAATCGATCAGCGGACGGCGCACCGCCATGTCGTTGCCGCGCCGCACGTGGTAGTCGTCCAGCAGGATCACGAACAGGCGCACTTCAGGCCGCGCGGCCTCGCGCTCTTCGTCAACCGACGTTCGGATCTCGCCGTTGGTGGGCCCTTCCACCTGGTCGAGCGGATCGATCTTGATCACGCTGAACGTCTCGACGCGCTGCGGCTTGCCGTCTTCGAACACGGCGAACTCCTCCGGCTTGAGGTCGAGCACCGGATTGCCCTTGCCGTCGCTGATGATCACGTCGACGCGCACGAAATTGATCGAGCTCTTGAACGTGGGCTGCTGTAACGCGTCTGCCTGTGTGGCTGGAGGCTTCGGCTCGACTGGCGGATTCTGCGCCGGCGGATTCTGAGGCGGAGGATTCTGCGGCTGCTGCCCGTGCAGCGCGACCGCAAGAACCGTCACCAGCACGGCACGAATAACTATTGCGCGCATAAGTAGTTAGACGCCCCAGGGAAGGAGGCGGCCGCCTCTGCGCGATGATAACATTCCGGGCTTCCGAAGGAGTTATCGTGAGCCAGGACATCGCCGACCTCCCACAGCCCCTGACCCTTCTTGCCGAGGACGAGCAGATCTTCCGCGAGAGCGTTCGCGACTTCGCCAACGCACGCATCCGGCCGCTCGTCCGCGAAATGGATGAGCAGGCAAAGGTCCCGAAGTCGCTGGTGAAGGACCTCTTCGACCTCGGCGTGATGGGGATCGAGGTCCCCGAAAGCTTCGGCGGGGCCGGCGGGACGTTTTTTCATTCCGTCCTCGCCGTCGAGGAGCTTTCGCGCGTGGATCCCTCGATCGGGGTGCTCGTCGACGTCCAGAACACACTGGTCATCAACGCGTTCGTGCGCTGGGGAAACGACGATCTCAAGCGCCGCTACCTGCCCCGGCTGGCCGCCGATACGGTCGGGGCCTACGCGCTGTCGGAGGCGGGATCCGGCAGCGACGCGTTCGCGCTCGTCACCCGCGCGCGCGAAGACGGGGACGCGTTCGTTCTGAGCGGCCGCAAGCTGTGGATCACCAATGCCAACGAAGCTGACATATTTCTGGTTTTTGCCTCTGTCAGTCCCGACGCCGGCTATCGGGGCATCACCGCGTTCGTCGTCGAACGCGGCACGCCCGGCTTCACCGTCGGGAAGAAGGAAGACAAACTCGGGATCCGGGCGAGCAGCACGTGCGAGCTGCTCCTCGAAGACTGCCGGATCCCGCGCGCCAACGTGCTGGGGGAGATCGGCAAGGGCTACAAAACCGCGATCGAGACCCTGAACGAGGGGCGCATCGGAATCGGCGCGCAGATGATCGGCCTCGCCCACGGTGCACTCGACGCGACGATCAAATACACCAAGGAGCGCAAGCAGTTCGGGAAGCCGATCGCGGAGTTTCAGGCCGTCCAGCACCAGCTCGCGCGCGCCGCAGTCGACGTCGAGGCGGCGACCCTTACGGTCTACAACGCCGCGCGGCTGCGCGACGCCGGCAAGCCGTTCCTGCTCGAAGCGGCGATCTGCAAGATCTTCTCGTCCGAAGTCGCCGAGCGCGTCGCGTCGCTCGCCGTGAACCTCTTCGGCGGCAACGGCTTCGTGAAGGAGTATCCGGTCGAGAAATTCTTCCGCGACGCGAAGATCGGACAGATCTATGAGGGGACCTCGAATCTGCAACTGCAGACGATCGCGAAGCAGATTCTGGCCTGACGGGCGCGGCGCGCAGTGCGCGGTGCGCGCTGCGTGGTGTGCACTGAACCATTCGGACATCGAAACCGTCTATCTCAGCGTACTGTCTGGAGGTTTCATGGCTATTCGTGTGTCTCGCCTCCTCCCGGCATTCGTCACACTTGCGGTCCTCCTCGGCCCCCTCCGACGGTCGGCACTGGGGTGTCACGCTGCTCGCCGCATCCGGTTCGCTCGACCGCTCGGCGATCGCGGCCTACGACCCGAAGAAGGACGCGAGCATCATTGCCGAGATTACCGCCGTGCGCGACGACGACCGCGAGGAGAAACGGTTCAGACTCGATCGCGCCACCGAGATTCGTGTGTACGCGCTCGGTGAAGGCACCGGCCGCAGCATGGACGATTTTGGCTGGATCGAAGATGCGAAGGCCCGCAAGACCGTGTGGGAAATGACCTACCGGTCAACAGATCACGCTGGCGGCGCGTCCAAGAACCGCCGCTTCGACGGCACGATTACCCTCGCCGCAGGGGAATACATCCTCAAGTACGAGACCGACGGTTCGCATTCGTTCGGCGACTGGAACGCCGATCCGCCCGACGATCCCGAAGCGTGGGGCATCACGCTGTTCCGGAAGATCCCGAGATAACGGAGATAACAGGAGATAAGGAGTTTTTTTGGTTAAGAGAAAAACAAAAAATGCTCCTGATCTTCTGATCTCCTGTTCTCATCTCCTGATCTCCTGTTTTCCTCAGCTCAGAATGTGTTCGGCGATCACCATGCGCTGGACTTCTGACGTGCCCTGGTAGATCTCCGTGGCGCGGACGTCCCTGAACAGACGTTCGACCACGGAGCCTCGCTGATAGCCCTTCGACGCCAGGATCTGCATCGCCTTGTCGGCGGCGCGGTGTGCCGCTTCGGAGGCGAACAGTTTCGCCATGGATGCCTCGAGCGTCGGGCGCGGATGGCGCTGTCGGGCGTCGGCCGCTTTCAGCGTCAACATGCGCGCGGCGTCGAGGTCGGTCGCCATGTCGGCGAGCATCCACTGAACAGCCTGGTAATTGCCGATCGGTTGTCCGAACGCTTCGCGGTGGCGCGCATGGTTGAGCGCCTGTTCGAGCGCGGCGGCTCCCACGCCGAGCGCCTGGGCGGCGATCGCCACGCGGCCGCCGTCCAGCGCCCACATCGCAATCTGAAACCCTTCCCCCGGCGCGCCGAGCAGCGCGTCGGCGCCCACGCGCACGTTCTTCAGCTCCAGATCCATGCACCCCAGGCCGCGGACGCCCAGGGAGTCGGCGGCGTCGGTGCGTGTCAGCCCTGGAGTGTCGGCCGGCAGCAGAAAGGCGCTCACACCCCGGCCGCGCATGCCAGGCTGCGTCGCAGCAAAGACGATGATGACGTCGGCCGCTTCCGCATTCGCGACCCACACCTTGCACCCGTTCAGCACGTAGCCGCGATCGTCGAGGCGCGCGACGGTCTGCTGATTGGCCGCGTCCGAGCCGGCCGATTCCTCCGACAGCGCAAACGCGCCGATCGCCTGGCCCGACGCGAGCCGCCGCAGCCAGAGCTGTTTTTGCGCGTCGCTGCCGAATTGCGCGACCGGCTCGGCGACGAGCGAGTTGTTCACCGCCGCGATGACCGCGACCACCGCGCTGGCGCGCGCCAGTGCCTCGATCGCGAGCGCGTAGCTGACGTAATCCAGACCTGCCCCACCGAGCTCCGCCGGGATGGTCACCCCCATCGCGCCGAGCGCCGACGCCTCCGCGATCAGCTCGCGCGGAAACGTCCCCGCCGCGTCGATCGCGGCAGCCTCAGGGGCAAGCCGCGACGTCGAGAACTCGGTGATCGTCGCGAGCCAGGTCTTCTGTTCGTCGGTGAGGTCGAGATCCATTCAGTTACACACTCCGCTCGTAACGCTGAGACCGTCCACGTACACATAGCACGAAGACACCAAGGCCGTGCCCATAGTGGCCTTGGTGTCCTTTGTGCGAGAAAGCCGTCGGCCCGTTCAGCGCGACAGCGACAGCCGCTCGAAGATAGGTCTCAGCTTCTCAGCGGTTGCGGGCAATTCCTCTGGCAGCACCCTGGTCTGCCCCACCACCGTCATGAAATTTGTGTCCCCGCTCCAGCGCGGGACGACGTGCATGTGGAGGTGGCCGGGGACGCCGGCGCCGGCCGGCTTTCCCAGGTTGATGCCCATGTTCATCCCGTGCGGCGCGTAGGCCTCGGTGAGCGCGGCCTCCGCATGACGGGTCAGGTCCATCAGCTCGGCACGTTCGTCAGCCGTCGTGTCTCCCAGCGACGCTACATGGCGGTTGGGCACGACCATCAGGTGACCGTTGTTGTATGGAAAGAGATTCAGGATGACGAAACAGGAAGGACCGCGAAAAAGAATGAGCGGTGTCGCGTCATCGTCGTGCAGGGCCGCACAGAAGATGCAACCCCTCGACTCGTCGCCACCGCTCACATAAGCCAGACGCCAGGGCGTCCAGAGGCGCTCAAACAATGCTGAATGCTGAATGTTGAAGGCTGAAGTAAGGCTGAATGTTGAAACTTACTTCAGCATTCAGCATTCCGTCTTCAGCATTGCTAGACCCCCGCCAGATCCGATCCGGAGGGAACGCTGGGGATCGGGGGGGCGGTCACGGGCGCCTCGGGCTCCCGGTTGATCAGATCCTTCAGTTCCTTGCCGGGCTTGAAGTACGGCACCTTTTTCGGCGGCACGTCCACTTTGTCCCCCGTCTTGGGGTTGCGCCCCTTGCGCGGCTCGCGTCGGCGCAGGCGGAAGCTGCCGAACCCCCGCAGCTCAATCTTCTCGCCGCGGTGCAGGGCATCGATGATGCTCTTGAAGACGGTGTCGACGATGACCTCCGAGTGCTTCTTGGTCAGGTCTGACACCTTCGAGACTTCCTCGACCAGTTCCGCCTTCGTCATGCTGCCGTTTGTCATGGCAACTCCCTTTGGTCGTTGCCAGCTTCCAGCCGCCAGCTGCCAGCTGCCAGCGTAGCTGCTGGAAACTGGAAGCTGGAAGCTGGAAGCTGGCTTACTGCTGGTGCTTGAAGTGATCGCCCAGCGTTACTTCCGGCCGTCCGGTGGTCTCGGTGTAGGCCTCCCAGTCGGCTCGGAATTCCTCGTTCTTGAGCGCGCGAATGCTGAGGCCGATCTTCCGTTCCGCCGGAATCAGCTTGATGATCTTCATCTGGTAGCTCTCACCGACGTTCAGCTCCAGTTTGCCGTCCTTGCCCGCCTGCGGCGAGTCGTCGAACTCCGACACGTGGATCAATCCCTCGATGCCTTCCGCCAGCTCGACGAACGCGCCGAAGTTGGTCAGCCGGACGACCTTCCCCTCGACGCTGTCGCTGACGTTGTGCTGCGAGAAGAATTCGTCCCATACGTCGGTCTGCAGCTGCTTGAGCCCCAGTGACAGCCGCTGGTTCTCGGCATCGATGTTGAGCACCATCGCCTCGACCGTGTCACCCTTCTTCAGCGCTTCGGACGGATGCTTGAGGCGCTTGCTCCAGGACATGTCGGAGATGTGGATCAGGCCGTCGATCCCCTCTTCGACCTCGACAAACGCGCCGAACTCGGTCAAGTTGCGGACCTTGCCGGTGATCGTCGTGCCGATGGGGTATTTCTCCGACAGCTCGTGCCACGGATTGCTCTCGACCTGCTTGAGGCCGAGCGAGATCCGGCGAGCGCCCGGGTCCACACCGAGGACCATGGCTTCGACCGTGTCGCCGACGTTGAGCACCTTGGACGGGTGCTTCACGCGTTTGCTCCACGACATTTCACTGACGTGGATCAGGCCTTCGACGCCCGGCTCCAGCTCGACGAATGCGCCGTAGTCGGTCAGGCTGACGACCTTGCCGCTCATGCGCGCACTAACCGGGTAGCGGTCGTTGACGTTCGACCACGGGTCGTTGTGCAGCTGCTTGTGGCCGAGCGAGACGCGCTCGGTCGCCGCGTCGTACTTCAGCACGATGACGTCGATCGGATCGTTGACCTTGAACAGCTCCGACGGGTGCGTCACGCGCCCCCACGACATGTCGGTGATGTGCAGCAGGCCGTCGATGCCGCCGAGGTCCACGAACGCACCGTAATCGGTGATGTTCTTGATCACTCCGTTCAGCACCTTGCCTTCGGCGAGGGTGTCGAGCGTGTGCTTCTTCTTCTCCGCGTTCTCTTCCTCGAGGAGAACCTTCCGCGAGAGCACGATGTTGCCGCGCTTCTTGTTCACCTTGATGACGCGCATGCGGAGCTCCTGCCCGCGAAGCGCGTCGAGATTGCGGACGGGACGGACGTCGATCTGCGATCCGGGCAGGAATGCGC
>JACDCA010000245.1 GCA_013694635.1 Acidobacteriota bacterium
CGGTTGTCAGGAAGCGCGGCTTCGGACCGACGGGGATGGTGGCCTCCACGACGTTGGTCCGCGCGTTCACGCGCGTGACGAGATTCTTGTCGGAGCTCGTCACCCAGACCGCGTCTTCGCCGAAGGCGACCGCGTAGGACCCGGGCGCCACGTAGATCTCCGCCACGACTTTGTTCGTCGCCGGGTCGATGCGCGCCAGCGTCCCTTTCTTGTCGATCATCACCCAGAGGCTGCCGGCGCCGACCGCGAGGCCCCCTTCTGAATCAGGGACGCCGAACGGCAGCGTGGCTTCAGCCTTTCCATCCTTGAGATTGAGCCGGGTGATCGTCGAATCCCCGCAATTCGGGACCCACAGGCTTCCGAGTCCGGCCGCCAGGCCGGAACAGGGGTTCTTCCCGACCGTGATGGTTTCGACGATTTTGTTCGCCACGGGGTCGATACGGGTAACGCTGTCCTTCGGATAGTTCGATACCCATACGTGAGAATCTATGGCCAGCCAATCCGGCACCCCGGGGACGTCGAACACATGATCCGGTTTCAGCCGCGTAATCGGGATCTTGACGCCGGGAGTGCTCACTCCCGGCCGCTTGGGACGGGCAGCCTGCGGCTGCGGCTGTTGCGGCTGTGGCTGCGGTTGCTGCTCCGGTTGCTGATGAGCTGCGACGACAATCGAAGCAAGCGTCAAAAAAATGACCGCAAGACTGCGCATACGGGTGACCACCTCAATCGCCAATCGCCGATCGGAAATCTGTAGACCGCGCCATAATAGCCGCTCGTCCAAACGCCCGTCATGTCAAAGCCACCTCCTCGCTTCCTGATCGGCGCAGCTGCGTCCCTCTTGTTTGTGGCGGGAGCTCTCCGGGTGACCGGCGCCGCGCAATCCACCCCCGCGACCGCCCCGACGCCGCAGCAGATCGAGTTTTTCGAGACGAAGGTCCGCCCCCTCCTCGTTGAATCCTGCTTCGACTGCCACACTGCCGACGAGAAGGGAGGGCTCAGGCTCGATTCACTCCAGGGGCTGATCAAGGGAGGCGACTCCGGCCCCGCGATCGTTCCCGGCGACCCCGACTCGAGCCTGCTGATCAAAGCCGTGAGCCACGCAGTTGGGGTTTCGAAGATGCCGCGAAGCGCACCGAAGCTGTCTGACGGCCAGATAGCGGCGCTCGCCGAATGGATCCGGATGGGCGCTCCCTGGCCGGCGGTGACGAAGATGCCGATGCCGGCCGGGGCGACGCCGGCAGCAGGCGGGGAGCGGCCGATTGATCCGTCGCTGCGCTCGTTCTGGTCTTTTCAGCCCATCGCGAAACCCGAAGTACCGCAGATAAAGGACCCGGGCTGGGCGAAAACGGATCTCGACCGGTTCATCCTCGCGCGCCTGGAGCGTGAAGGGATGGCGCCGGTGGCCACCGCCGACAAGCGGACGCTGATCCGCCGCGCGACGTTGGATCTCACCGGCCTGCCCCCGACGATCGACGAGGTCGAGGCGTTCGAAAAAGACACGTCCCCCGATGCATTCGCGAAGGTGATCGATCGGCTGCTGGAGTCGCCGCAGTACGGCGAAACCTGGGGCCGGCTGTGGCTGGACGTCGCGCGTTACGCGGAAGACGATCCGCGCAGCCTCGATCCGATGGGGCGCGGGTTTGCCCCGTACCCCAACGCCTATCTCTATCGCGACTGGGTGATCAAGGCATTCAACGACGACTTGCCGTACGACCAGTTCGTCAAGGCGCAGCTTGCCGCGGATCACTTCGACGAGAAGGCGCGCGTCGGGAACCTCGCGGCGCTCGGATTCCTCGGGCTCGGCCCCTGGTATTACGACAACGGCGCCGTGGAGATTACGCGCGCGGACGAGCGCAACGATCGCGTGGACGTGGTGTCGCGCGGCTTCCTTGGCCTCACCGTCGCGTGCGCCCGCTGCCACGATCACAAGTACGACCCGATCTCGGCGCGCGATTACTACGCGCTGTCGGGAGTGTTCCTCAACTCCTCGTACGCCGAGTACCCGCTCGCGCCGAAGACCGTGGTCGACGAGTACAAGGCGCTCGAAAAGAAGATCAAGGACAAGCAGAAGCTCCTCAACGAATTCATGGAGGTCGAGAGCCGTCAGCTCGCCGAGACTCTCGCCCTGCAGGGGGCGAAGTACATGCGGGCCGCGTGGAAGGTGCAGGGGGAGCCCAAAGAAGAAGTGGCGCGCGTCGCCGCCAGGGAGAAGCTCGATTACGAGCTGTTCGACCGCTGGGTGAAGTTCCTGGCGAAGCCGCCGAAGTTCTATCCCTTCCTGACCACGTGGCAGGAGATGGTGAAAAGCGGCGGCTCCGACGAAGAGGCCAAGACGCTCGCCGATGACTTCCAGGCATTGATGCTGGAGGTCATGTTCGAGCAGCGCGAGATCAAGGAAGAGAACGAAATCATCCGCGCGAAAGCGCTGCCGGGCACGAAGAAGAAGGAGCCGTCAAACCTCCCGCACGAGTTCGTCACGAACGACGACTTCTGTCCTGGCTGCGGCCTCGAGCTGAAAAGCCTCGAGCCCGATCGGATGCATCTGTGGTCCGACGTCTTCCAGCGCGACCTCCAGGAGGCGGCGGATGCGGCCGCCAATCCGGGCGGCAGGCCGGGGCTGCTGGTGTTCCGCGACTGGACGCTCGAGCGATGGCTCGGCGGGGACCGCCGGCGCTACATCGAAGACCTGCGCAGCGATCTCGCGGCACTCCGCAAGTCGCTGCCGGAGAAGTACGCCTACGTGCACGGCGTTCGCGATCTCGAGAAGCCGGTCGCGCAGAAGCTGCACATCCGCGGCAACCCGATGCGGGAAGGGGACGAAGTGCCGCGCCGCTTCCTCCAGGTGCTCGCCGCCGCCGACCCGCGGCCACTCACGCGCGGCAGCGGACGGCTCGATCTTGCCGAGGCGATCCTCGCGGAACCGATCGCGACCCGCGTGGCGGTCAATCGCATCTGGAAGTGGCACTTCGGCACCGGGATCGTCAACACGCCGAGTAACTTCGGCAAGCTCGGCGAGCGGCCGACGCATCCGGAGCTGCTGGAATACCTGTCCCGGTACTTCATCGACAACGGCCATTCGATGAAGAAGCTGCACCGCCACATGATGCTCAGCGCCGTGTATCAGCTCAGCGCCGCCGACCATCCGGCCAGCATGGCGAAGGATTCTGGCAACCGCCTCTACTGGCGTGCCAGCCGCAGGCGCATGACCGCCGAGCAGATCCGCGACAGCGTGCTGTTCGTCTCCGGAACGCTGGAGAACAAGATCGGCGGCCCGTCGATCCCGCTCACACCCGCGGCCGCGCGAAGGACGGTTTACGGAAAGGTCAGCCGCTACAAGCTCGATCAGTTCCTGCAGCTGTTCGACTTTCCGGCGGCGACGATTTCCGCCGAACAGCGGTTCTCGACCAGCGTGCCCCTGCAGCGGCTCTTCTTCATGAACAGCGAGTTCATGCAGCAGCAGGCGGAGCGCCTCGCGCAGAAGGTGCAGGACGAACCCGACAACCGCGCACGCGTGAAGAAAGCCTACCGCCTGGTCTTCGCCCGTGACCCCAGCGATGCCGAAGTGACGATGGCGCTGGAGTACCTGGCGGCGGAACCGCTGCGCGCCTACGAAGAGCGGAAGCTGGCGGCCGCGGCGGAGAAGAAGGAAAAAGAGAAGGGCCCTAAGAAGGCCGCGGCGAAGCCGCCCGCCGAAAAGCCCGAGGGAGAGGCCGGCGAAGGCATGATGGCGGGGGTTGTTCCCGCAAAGCCCGGCGCCGAGCCGCCGAAGAAGCCGCTCCCGGTAACACCACTCGGGCGTTACATAAAGATTCTCCTGAGTTCGTCGGAGTTTCTGTTCATTGACTAGCTCTCAGCCATCCGCTTTCAGCCGGCAGCTTAAAAGCTGATAGCTGCTGATCGCTGATCGCTGACAGCTGATAGCTTCAACCTATGAGTCACCGACAGCCGCCTCCTGTGACCCGCCGTGATGCGCTGTGCCGTATCGGCAACGGCTTCGGCATGCTCGCGTTTGCCGGAATGCTTGGCGACTCGCTGGAGGCCGCGACAACACTGGCGGGGCAGCAGGCGCCGTTCGTCAACGGCGGCCTCTCTCAGGTGGACAGCTTCGACCCCAAGCCGATGCTCGAGAAGTATCACGGCCAGCCGCTGCCCGGCGGCCCGGTGGCGACCGAGCGCAAGACCGGGGCGCTGATGCGTTCGCCGT
>JACDCA010000731.1 GCA_013694635.1 Acidobacteriota bacterium
TTGTCGCCGTGGCGGAAGAGCGCAGCTTTTCGCGGGCCGCGCGGCGACTGCACCGGACGCAGCCGGCGGTGAGCCAGGCGATCCGCAGGCTGGAGGAGGAGCTTGGCGACCGCCTGTTCGATCGCACATCGAAGAACGGCGCGTTGACCGATGCCGGGCTCCTGCTGCTGGAGCACGCCGTCCGGCTGTTACGGATGGCGGCGGACGCTGGCGCCGCGGTTCGCGAGCTGCACGAGGTCCGGCGCGGACGCGTGGTCATCGGCGCCAACGAGGCGGCAGTTCACTCCGTCCTGCCGTTCATCCGGGACTTCGCGGCGGGCCGTCCGCAGGTGACGGTTGAAGTCCGGCGGGTGCCGTCTCGGAGAATTGCCGCCGAGCTCCACGACCGCGCGCTCGACTTTGGCGTCCTCACGTTCCAACCGGTCGACAAGGGGCTGCAATCGCATCCGCTTGGCGGCGACGAGCTGGTGTTGCTCGCGCCTCCAGGCCACCCGTTCGCGGCGCGCAAGCGGGTGAGCATCGCCGAGGTGGGCCGCCAGGTCGTCATCGCGCACAACGACCCGTCGCCGGCGCGGGAGCGGGTGCTGCGGCTCTACGAACGCAAGCACGCGCCGATCAACATCCAGATTTCACTACCCAGCCTGGATGGCATCAAGCGGGCCGTGGAGATGGGGGTCGGCGTTGCGGTGCTGCCGCGCCGCTGCGCGCTGACGGAAATCGAGCGCGGCGATCTCGTGGCGGTGAAAATCCCGGAACTCTCAGCCCGCCGCACCGTCCGCTTCGTTCATCGCAAGGCCGGCGACCTCTCCCATGCCGCCAGTGCCTTCCTCGATCTGGTGCGCCGGGGTCAGGCGTCGTGAGGAAAAGGGGACAGTCACCTTTTCCCGCGCATTCGACGGAAAAGGTGGCTGGCCCCGTTTCCCTATGCGCGGATGTACGGGAGCCGGGCGGCGACGGCTTCGACCTCTTCGTAGTGGTCGAGCAGCAGCGCGGTCGCGTCCCAGGTGCCCCTCAGGAACGAATCGCGGGCTCCCGGAGGAACAGTGACAGGGACAGTGAGACCGGCGCCCGAGAGCTGGCGCGCCTCGAGATCGAGTTCGAAAACCGACCCGGGGGCCTGCTCGGCGGCCGCTATCAACACTCGGCTCTCGTCGGTACTGACCGAGGCGCACGGCAACCCGAGCGCGACGGAATTGCCGAAAAAAATCTCGGAGAACGACACACCCACAACTGCGCGGATGCCGCGACGACGGATGGCCTGCGGCGCGTGCTCGCGGGAGGATCCGCAACCGAAATTGCTCTCCACGAACAAGATGGCGGCAGCGGCATACTCCCTTCTGGAAAGTGGATGCGCCGCCCCGGCCTGTTGCCGGTCGTCCTCGAACAAGTGATCTTCCAGGCCTTCGAACGAGACGGACCGGAGAAACCGTGCAGGAATAATTCTGTCGGTGTCAATGTTGTCGCCGCGCAGCGGCAGCGCTGAACCCCTGATCGAGGTGATGCGCTCAATCGACAAGAGCGACCTCCCGGACGTCGACGACTTCGCCGGCGACGGCCGCGGCCGCAACCATCGCCGGGCTCATGAGGAGGGTCCTCCCCACAGGACTCCCCTGCCGCCCCTTGAAGTTCCGGTTCGACGACGACGCGCAGATCTCCCGGCCTTCGAGCTTGTCGGTGTTCATTGCGAGGCACATCGAGCATCCGGCGCCACGCCATTCGAATCCCGCGTCAGAGAACACCTGGTCGAGGCCTTCGCGCTCTGCCGCCGCGCGCACCGCCTGCGAGCCCGGGACGACAAGGGCCTTCACGTGACCCGCCACGTGCCTGCCACGGACGACACGCGCCGCCTCACGGAGGTCGGACAGGCGTGCGTTGGTACACGATCCGACGAAAGCCACATCGATTCTCGTGCCGGCGATCGAGTCCCCTTCCTTCAGGCCCATGAATTCCAGTGCCTCTTCGACGGCCGAACGCGCACTGCCCTCGACGTCCGAGACGCCCGGCAGACGTTCGTCGACATACACGGACTGGCCCGGATTGATGCCCCACGTCACCGTCGGACGAATATCACTGCCGCTGATCTCAACGTCGTCGTCGTAGGTCGCACCCGCGTCTGAGGCCAGGCTGAGCCACCATTCTGCGAGGGTATCGAATGCCTCCCCGGCGGGAACGAACCGGCGTCCACGCAGGTAGTCGATCGTCGTCGCGTCCGGATTCACATAGCCGGCCCGCGCCCCTCCTTCGATCGACATGTTGCAGATCGTCATCCGCTCGTCCATCGACATCCGATCGATGACGTCGCCGGCGTACTCATAGGCGTACCCAACGCCGCCATCGACGCCGAGCCGGCGGATGATCTCGAGAATGACGTCCTTGGCATAGACACCGCGCGACAGGGTCCCTGTCACACGGATGCGGCGCACCTTTAATTGGTTCAGCGCGACGCATTGAGACGCCAGCACGTCGCGCACCTGCGACGTGCCGATCCCCAGCGCAATCGCGCCGAATGCGCCGTGTGTGGATGTATGGCTGTCGCCGCACGCGATCGTCATCCCCGGCTGCGTCAGCCCCAGTTCCGGCCCAATCACGTGCACGATCCCCTGCGCTCCTGATGACAGGTCGAACAGCTGAATTCCCGCCTCGCGACAGTTTCGCTCGAGCGCGGACAGCATGTCTTCCGCCATCACGTCGAAGAACGGACGACGCTGGTCGCGCGTCGGCACGATGTGGTCCACGGTGGCGACGGTGCGCTCCGGGTACCGCACCCGCCACCCCCGCGCGCGCAGCATGTCGAACGCCTGCGGGCTCGTCACTTCGTGGATCAAATGCAGCCCGACGAACAGCTGCGTCTGCCCGTTCGGCAGTTGTCGCACAGCATGCGCATCCCAGACTTTCTGTAACAGCGTGGCGGGCATTGAGTTCGGCGATGGTACTACGCGCGGGGCGCGGGCGCGGAAGGCAGAGTCTTTGCCTCTATCCGCGGTGTCCATCGGATTTGTAGCGATTGTTCGCAGCTTTCGCACCTCGCTACGTTCTGACCGACGCAGGAATTGCAAGCATGGCAAACACCATCAAGAGCTACGAGGGTTTCGCGCAGAAATACATGAGACCGCGCATCGAGCAGATGCTGCACGGTCTCGCACGGCTCTTGAGCGGCGCGTGGACGTTACCAAGCTAGGGCTTGCGTTTGGCGCCTTTGGGTGCCTTGTGCTCGGCGCGATGTTCGGCGCCTTTCTTCGCTAGTTCAGCTTTTTCTCTCGCGGTGTCGACGTCTTCGCCCTGGCGCTCGCGCCCCGCGACTTTGTATTGACCGGGATTGACGTTGTTGTTCTTGCTCATGTCGCACGCTGTTGCAAATTGCGAGCCCCCAGCCCTCCGCATTCGCCAAGGCTTCCGCCTCCGCCGAGGCTCCGGCGGACAAGGCGGCGGACAAGCGAGCCGATATAATCACTACTCCCTCCGATGACCTTCCTCCACAAGCTGAACCCTGAACAGCGCGAGGCCGTGCTGCACGACACTGGACCTCTGCTGATCCTCGCGGGTGCGGGGTCCGGTAAGACCCGGGTCATCACCTACCGCATCGCTTATCTCATCGGTGACGGGCACGCCCTGCCGGACCAGGTTCTTGCGGTCACATTTACGAACAAGGCCGCGGGGGAGATGCGTGAGCGCGTCGAGGCGCTGATCGGTGACGAGGCGAACGGCGTCTGGCTGTCGACCTTCCACTCGTTGTGCGCGCGGTTGCTGCGGCGCGAAGCGCCGAAGATCGGGTTGTCCCGCGATTTCGTGATCTACGACTCTTCCGACCAGGTTGCGGTCGTGAAACAGGCCGAAAAGGAACTCGGGATCGACGACAAGTTCGTCCCGCCGCGTATGGCGCTCGGCAGGATCAGTCACGCGAAGAACCGCATGGAGGGCCCCGACTCCCTGCGCGGCAGCTACAACATCCGCGACGAGCAGATCGCGAAGATCTACGAGCGGTATATCGTCGCGCTGAAGAATGCCAACGCGCTCGACTTCGACGACCTGCTGCTCAAGACGGTGGAGTTGTTCGAGACCTCCGAGCAGGTGCGGGGTTTCTACGGAAACAAGTTCAAGTACGTCCTCGTCGACGAGTATCAGGACACCAATCGCCCGCAATACCTGCTGATCCGACGGCTGGCGGAAGTTCACCGCAACCTGGCGGTGGTCGGCGATCCCGATCAGTCGATCTACAAGTGGCGCGGGGCGGACCTTCGCAACATCCTCGACTTCGAGCACGACTTTCCCGAAGCGAAGACCGTGCGGCTCGAGCAGAACTACCGCTCGACGCAGGTGATTCTCGACGCCGCGACGGCGGTGATCCGGCAGAACCGCAACCGGAAAGAAAAGCGGCTGTGGACCGACCGGTCCGGAGGCTCGAAGATCCTCTACTTCCGCGGCAACGACGAACTCGAGGAAGCGGACTTCATTACGCGCACGATCAAGGAGCACCGGGGAGAAGACATCGACGCGCTGACGGCGGTGCTGTACCGGACGAACGCCCAGTCGCGCGCGATCGAAGATTCGCTGATGCGCGAGGCGATTCCCTACAAGATCATCGGCGGCGTCCGGTTCTACGAGCGGAAGGAAATCAAGGACGCACTCGCCTACCTCAAGCTGATCATCAACCCGCATGACGACGTCAGCCTTCGACGCGTGATCAATGTGCCGGCGCGCGGTGTCGGCAAAGGCGTGATGGACTCGCTGCAGGCGATCGATCCCGAAGCTGTGTTCATGGACGCGCCCCCCCTCCTCGCGGCGGGGCTCCAGGAAGTCGTCTCCGCACGTTCGCTGTGGGCGAAGCTGGTTTATGCGGTCGACGAATCGAAGCTTCAGCCCCGCGCGGTTGGGTCGCTCCGCGCATTCCGCGACATGATCGTCAGCCTCGCCGCCGCCGCCAGGCAGGACTCGGTGTCCATAGCGATCGGCAAGATGCTCGATCAAAGCGGCTACCTGAAGGACCTTCGAGACGATGACAGCGAAGACTCGAACGACCGCATTGAGAATCTGATGGAGCTGGTGTCTGCCGCGCGCGATTATGAATCGC
>JACDCA010000259.1 GCA_013694635.1 Acidobacteriota bacterium
TTCCTGATCGACGGCCGATCCCAGCTCGGGTTGCGCCCGGTGAACAAGTTCCGCGACGAGGAGGGGTTCGAAGCCAAGAACCGGTCGTTCTCGTTGATGGGAGGCTTCAGGTTCTGACGAACCTGACTGGTTATTTCTCCACCAGGATTTGTCCGCGCAGTAACGCGTCGAGCGTGGCGTTCAGCTCCTTCGCGTTCGCCGCCCCCAGGACCAGCCCGCCGGCGTTGCGAACGCCCTCGAACCGGCTCGCCTCGATGTCGAACGCCACGAAGTAGACCGACGGCCGTTCGGCTTCAGGACGCCGGTTGATGGCAGCGGCGACCTTCTCGGGGGCGTAGCCGTCGGTGTTCTCTCCATCGGTCACCAGCAGGAGATGGCGGCGCGTGAGCCCCGTGCGATCCAGCTCGCGCTTGGCGGCGATCATGGCGTTGCCGATCGGCGTGCCGCCGTCGGCGCGCAGGCGCGAGAGGACGGCGTCGGCGCGCGCCCGGTCGGGCGGCCCCATGGGGATCACCGGACGCATGTCCTCTACGCCGGACCGCTCGCTGAATTCGTAGATGCCGAGCATGACCGGTTCGTCCTTGTGTTCCTCGGCGTAGCGCGCAAACTGGTCGACCAGATCGCGCGCCGCACGCCGCGCAATCTCGATCTTCCGCTCGTCACGTCCGGACTCGCCTCGCACGCTGTCCTTCATGCTGCCGGACACGTCGATCACGATTGCGGCGGCGAGCCCGTCGCGCGGCGCCTCCGCCGACGCCGGCGCCAGCTGCTCGTCGATCCGGCGCTCCTCGCGGCTTCGAGTCTCGTGCAGGCCAGTCTGGGGATCACTGCGATCCCGTTTGCACGCGGTCACGCCAATACACGCAAGCACGATCAAGACGGGTAAGCTTCCAGCTGCCAGCTTCCAGCTTTCAGAAAACAGCTTCCAGCTCCCGGCTGACCGTTGATGGGTCTCCGCTTGGCTCGGAGCTGGAGGCTGGGAGCTGGAAACTCGTTCGGTCACGCTGCGGCCTCTTTGATCACGCCGTCCTTGACGGCAATCCGCTTCGCCACGGCGGCGCCGGAATTCAGGGCCCCCTCCATGAATCCCATGAAGGCGTAGCTCGAATACTCGCCCGCGAAATGGAGGCGGCCGAGGCCGTCGTACAGCGTCGGCCCCTGCGACGTCACCTGCCCGGGCGCGGGGAACGAGTACGACCCCTTGGTCCATGCGTCGCCGGGCCAGTCCATGAAACGCGACTTGCCGGTGAAACTGCCACGGACACCCTTGAAGACTTTTCCCAGCTCCGTCAGGTAGTTCTCGACGCGGCGTGGGCCCCAGTCGCGGCAGATCTCGGCCGACGGCCCGCCGGAGAACGCCATGAGCGCGTCACCGGCGCCCGCCTGCTTCTCGGTCGCGTGCCACGTCATGTTGACCGGACCGTCGCTCAAGAGATCGGGCGCCAGCTCCGCCCGGCGCCAGAAGGGGCCGCTGAGCCCCAACAGGAATTTCACGTTCACGCCCATCTGCGGCAGGAGCGTCGGCGAGAGTGCCGGATCGAAGCCAATCCGGTTCCAGGTTGACGGTGGTGCGGTGAGGATGACGCGGTCCGCTTCGAGCGTCTTGCCGTTGGCCAGCGCAACCCGCGCTCCCTTGTCACTCAGGCTCACCGATCGCACCGGCGTGCGGGTCAGGACCTTCGCGGCGCCGATCGCCGAAACGAATTTCGTCGCCAGCAACTGATTGCCGCCCTTGCAGCGGTAGACCTCGGAGTCGGTCCAGTACTTCTCGAGACCGCCCCCCTTCCACATCGCCAGATTGCCCAGGTAACTCTGCCACTCCGACACCACCCCGTTATCCGCCGTCGTCAGGGCGTGCAGCCCGGCCTTGCAGTCAGGAGACACACTCAAGCCGTCGATCCACGAGCCGATGGACCGCCGGTCGAGCGCTTCGGCATTGGGAGTGGTCCACGGCCGGTCGGCGTCCACCTTCGCGGCATCCGCGAGAAGGGGCGCGAACGCCGCCTCCATCTCTTCCCACAGCTTCTCCGATTCGTCGGACGAGAGCCTCTTGCCGTTGAGAACGATCGGGAACTCGGCATCCTCTTCGCCGACGTCGAGAAACTGCAGCTTGAACTGCTTCGCGTAACCCACCCACGCGGGGTGGTTCGATCCGATCAGCTCGCCGCCTCCCTCCACGTTCTTGCCGGGGACGATGTCGGAGAAGCTGATCACGCGGCCGCCGACGCGGTTGCGCGCTTCGACGACGGTCACGTCGTAGCCGGCCCTGGTCAGCTCGTACGCGGCCGCGAGCCCGCTGAAGCCGGCGCCGATGACGACGACGCGCGCGCCCGCTTTCTGCGCCGAGAGGTCGAATCGATCGCTGATCAGCAGCACCCCCGCCGCTGCCAGCGAGCGCTGAATCATCTCGCGCCGGGTGATCCCGTCAGGCTTGCCGTAACGTTTGTGCAGTTGTGAGTACAGATTGGGCATTTTCAGCTTCCAGCTTCCAGCTTCCAGCTCCCAGCAGGGCTTCCAGCTTCTTGTTCTGCTGGAAGCTGGCAGCTGGTAGCTGGCAGCTCTATTCAATCGTGAACCACTGCACTTCGACGCGCCGGTTCTGCGCCGAATCGCTGCCCGACGGCTCTTCCCAACCGCGGCCGACGATATCGAGTCGTTTCGCGTCGACCGAGTATCGGTCGATCAGCTGTTTTCTGATTTCCGCCGCACGGTTCTTGCTCAACTCCATCGCGCGCAGGGCCTGCTGGCGGACGTAGGCCTCCCCTCCCTGCTTGCGGAAGTCCTCCACGCGCGCATTGTCCACATGGCCCCGCAGCAGCATCGTCGAGCCCGGGCTGACCTGCAGCATGCGCTTGATGGCTTCGAGGTTGCGGATGTTCTCCTGATTCGCCATGTCGAGCGACGCGGAGTTCGGTTCGAACAGGAACCTGATGTCCTTGCTCAGAAGGGGATCGGATTCAACCGATGCGCCGCCGCCGCTGCGGATCGGCGCGATGGCGATCGTCTGATCCTTGAACATGCCGGCTTTTTCCAGCGCCTCGAGGTGCTGGCCGACCACGAACTTGCCGGGATCCGGCGGATCCTTGATCAGGTCGCTGCCGTACGCGAGAACCGCGGACTGGTAGATGCCGCCGAAGCTTCCGGCCGCGTCGATCGCGCCGGAAAAGAACGCGCGGTTCTCCGGCAGGTTCGAGAGGTGGACGTTGGCGAGCTCGGATTTCGTGTCATCCCGCGACCATTTGAACGCGCGGCCGATCACGTCGAGTTGCGTGTCAGGCCGATCGCGGACCATGCGGTTCCCTTCGAGCAGCCCCTGGACGAGCCCGTCGACGATCTTCGGATGCTGCTCGGCGAAGCCGCGGTGCAGAATCATCACGTCCGCGATGATCAGCAGGTTGCGGTTCGTCGTCAGGACGTGCGCCTCGCCACCGCTGGCCTCGACGACCTCCGACACCTTCGGCTCCCAGGTCACGGCTCCGGCCAGGCGGTTCTTGCCTGACTTGAGATCCGCGGCAAAGAGATCCCCGGCGCCGAAACCATCCTCCGTGTAGACGAGATTCAGACGTTCGGGATGCGGCGTCGCGTCGAGGCTGCCGAGCGTATGGATCGCCAGGCCCGCTTCCTGCGCCAGGTAGCGGATGAAGAAATCCACCTCGGTGAACTGCGCGGTCGCGATCGTCTTGCCTTTGAGCTGGTTGATCCGCTTGATGTCCTTGCGGACGATGACGCCGTCGGCGCCGCGGGAGAAACCGATCTGCGCCGGCACGACCGCGTGCAGTTGACGCCCGTAGGCGGCGAGGACGTCGACGGTGGTGACCGAGCCGGCGAGCTTGCCTTCGTTCAGCTCGGACCAGTTCTCGTCCTCGCTCACCGTCAGCTTCACCTTGAAGCCATGGTTCTTGAAGAACCACGAAGACTCGCTCGGATCGAGGCCACCGTTGGCCGCGATCAGTCCTGCGTAACCGGCGTACTCGCTGATCTCGATCGGGACGATGTTGTCTTTGAACTGGAAGGGCGCCGGCGGCGAGAGCCTCGGCACCTCCACCTTGACTTCGCTGACGGCAGGCGCCTCCCCCTCGGCGGCATCGCTCGCCGTGGAGGACCCTGCGCCGCCGCGATCGCGAAGGACCATGAACGCCCCCAGCGCCACGAGCGCGCCGATCAGCGCGATCGAGGCGGCCCAGCCCAGGAACGTGAAGCGCGGTTGCTCGCTCATTGCTGGGGTCCGATTTCCTTGGCCGAGGCCGGCGTCTGCGTTTCAGTGGCCGGAGTCGCCTGGATCCCCTGGCTGGCAAGGAACTCGGCGAGGGCGACCTGCTCCAGCGCCTTCCGCTCGTTCTCCTTCTCCTCCACCTTCTCGATGTCGACCATGTCGCGCGCCACGCGAGCCTTACCGGCCGACACTTCGTAGCGCTTCTCGAGGATGTCTTCGACCGTCTTCATCGTGTCGCCGAGGTCCCCGACCTTGAACGCCACGTTCGACAGTGCCGCGGCGGCTTCCGCCTGCGCTTCCTTGATCTTGACCTGCGAGAGCTGCTTCTCGACCTTGCGGACCTTGTCTTCGAATTCGCGCTGCGCGAGCTTCGCCTGCCGCAGGTTCGCGTCGTAGGCCTCCTCGGTTTCCTTGAGCTCGGCGGTGTCGACGGTGAGGTCCGCCTTCAGCTCCTGGAGCTCGCGCGCGAGCGTGCCGGCCAGCTCCATGTTGCCCGCCCGGTGGTTCGCGAGAATCCGGCGCTCGAGCTCCTGTGCGCGGACGGCCTTCCCTTTCACCTGGCCCTTCAGACGTTCCGCGACACCCGCCATCTTGGCCAGCGCGAGGTTGTACTGCGTCATCTTCTGGCGGAACTCGGTGCGGGCGGCTTCCATCAGCGCCTCGGGATTGGCTTCTTCGATGCCGCTGATGAACAGGCCGACGAAACCGCGGAACAGTCGTCCGATGCGGGCAAACATGTCGTCTCCTTTTAGCTACCAGCTGCCAGCTGCCAGCTGCCAGCTAACGGCCAGGGAATCTCAGCTGGGAGCTGGAAGCTGGAAGCTTCACGGTTACACAAACCTCCGTAGCGCGTCGATCTTCGTCTCGAGTTCCTCCGGCGTCAACTCCCGGAAGCGCGGCGGCAGAAAGCGCGCATCCGTGCACTCCTTCACTGCGACCAGGTCCATGTATTCCAGCTTGCGGGTGTGTGGGTTCGGCCGCACTTCCTTCAGAACGTCCGACAGGATCTCACGGATCGCACGCCGTGGCTCCTCGCTCAATTCGTGCAGTCTCAACGCTCTGACGAGGACCCCTTCCAGCTCGTTCCCCCCCAGCGCCTGGCCATCGGTGAACGGTGGCAGATCCCCGGCGGTCAGCGGAAACTTCAGTTTCTTCGCGATCGCCAGCAGCAACGCTTCGCGCTCCTGTGGGGTTTCCGGCGGGAACAGCGGGATATGGACGTCCAGGCGCCCCTGCCGTTTCAGGTCGACTTCGAGCAGGTCCGGACGCGACGTGGCGAAGACCCAGATGATCCGGCCGCGGTTCCGCGTGTCGGACATCTCCTTCGCCAGCATCGAGTACACGCGCCCCGACAGACCGCTGTCGTTGTCGCCCCCTTCCCGCTTACCCGCCGCCTGGTCGGCTTCGTCCACGAAGACGACGACCTGGCCGACGGCGCGGAGCACGGCGAAGATCTTTTCGAGATTCGATTCTGTCGCGCCGACCCATCGATCGCGGAAGTTCTTCAGCACGACGCACGGAATGCCGATCTCCCCCGCCCAGCACTGGACGAGAAACGTCTTCCCCGTGCCGATCCGTCCGGCGATGAGGTACCCCATTGGCAGCGCCCGCAAAGCGCCGCGCTTGAGAAGCGCCGTGTCCTGCCGCAGCCACTCCTTGACGGCGTCGTGGCCGGCCACGTTGTCGAGCGTGAACGGTGACTCGATGAACTCGAGCAGCCCCTGGCATTCGCGTTCGATCAGTTCCTTCTTGATCTGCGCCAGCCAGGCGGCGGTGATTGCCTTGTCGTTTCTGAGCGCGAGGCTGATCGTGGTACGCGCGCCGACACGGCTCAGACCTGTCAGGCGAGCACCGAGCGTCTCGAACGGCACCTCGGTCTTCGCCGGCAGTTCCGGAAACTGGGTTGTCGCCAGCGTCTGCACGTAGGCGGTCATTTCCGCTTCGTTCGGGAGCGGCACGTGCAGCGACGCGGCGTGTGGATTGTCCACGACCAGGCCGTTCAGATCGTGCAGGGCTTCGCTGAGCAGCACGGTGACGATATTGGACTGCACGATCGCCGGATCGTTCGCCCAGCCCAGCACCTTCACGGTGTTGGCGGCGAACGCGCCGCCAAGCTGCAGCGCGTCTCCTCGCGGCACCACGAACTCCGCGAACTCGACCACCACCGCGATCTTCGCCGGCGCTTTGGCCCGCGCTTCGGGCGGAACGCGCCCTTCCTGCACGATGGCTTTCAGGTTCAGCGTTCGGAGCAGATACCGGTCGATCAACTCGAGCGCCGAGCCCGGCTCGCGCAGCAACGATTGCAGGTTCCCCTGCTGCCCGAGCGCATCGTCCAGCCACGCCCCCCAGTCCTCTCCGCCGCGAGTCGCGCGCACGCCGCGGCTGCGGTCGTAGCGCAGGACGACGTCGTAGGTGCTGAACATCACCTCGTCGAGAAACGCCGGCAGCGACAGGAGACGCCCGCCGTGCGGGATGACGTCGAACACGTTGCCGTGAATCAAAAACTGGGCGGCCGATCCCGAGCGGAAAAGAGCCCGCATCTCGATCGCCCAGCGGGGC
>JACDCA010000299.1 GCA_013694635.1 Acidobacteriota bacterium
CTGCATGGCGCCCGGGGCTCTTTCCACGAGGTAAAAAGCCGTAATACCGACGAGCCCGTTCACCGCAGCCTGCGTCAGCACCTCGCGTTGATGAAAGCGCAACCCGTGCGATTCTGTCAGCGCGTACAGCGCTTGAAAGCAGAATTCGTGCAAAACCGTCGCCCCGGCGAACATCACGAACCGCGGCAGAGGTTGCGAGACGATGAACTGGGAGCCGAGGACCCCTACCAGGAACCCCGCGACGGTCTTCGAGATTCCGCCAATGCCGACGATGCCTCCGGCAACGGCGTCCTGCGCGAGCCCTCCCGCCATGCCCGCCAGCAACCCGGGCAGCGGGCCGAACAGAAGAGCTATGAAGACGACCGCCACGAGGACGAAATTCACCCGCGTTCCGGCCTGAAAAGACATCCCCGACAGCGTCGTCTGGATCAGAAGCGCCACCGCGAGCCCGACCAGGACGCCGAGGGTTTTCACTTTACCGCCCGCGGCGTCGCCGAAGCCGGAGGCTTCTCGTCGGCCTCCGTCATTGCGGGTCGCGCCGGCACCAGCACGACGAGCACTTCTTCGAGGCTCGAAAAGTCCACGGCGGAGCGGACCGTGATCGCACGGTAAAGCCCCGGACCGCGATCCGACGTCTCGACGGTGCCAAGGACGTAACCCTTCGGATAAATTCCGTCGACGCCCGAGGTGACGACCACGTCCCCCGCCAAAACGTCCGCGAGGTTCGAGACGAGTTCCATCGACAGGGGCGGCCGCCGGTCCCCCCCGGTGACCATGCCCCCGGCGCGGGTCCGCTCGGTCAGCGCTCCGGCCGCCGCGCTGTGGTCGATGATCAGCTGGACGCGCGCCGCCCGAGCCGACGGATAACCGATCACGCGCCCCACCACACCGCGTGGCGAAATCACGGCCATGCTGTTCTGGACGCCGTCAGCCGATCCGCGATTGATCGTGATCTGGCGCACACCGGGATTCGCGCTGCCCGCAATCACTTCCGCGGCGACGGTCGGCAGCGTGGCGGTCTGTTTCATGTCGAGCAGCTCCTGCAGCTTCGTCGTCCGGGCCGCGAGCGCCCGCTGCTCCTGGAGCCGCACCTCGAGCTCCGCCATCCGCCGCTTCAAGTCCGCGTTCTCGTCGGTCGCGCCGCGCAGCGCCGCATAGTTCGTCCACACGTCGCGGACCCCGCGCACCATCGAGGAGGCCGCGCCCTGCACCCGCGCGAACGTGCCGAAGGAGACCGCTTCGATCGCACGCACGCCGGACTTCGTCTGCACCTGGGCGGAGACGAGCAGCACCTGCGCGATGATCACCGCGAAAAGAATCCACCCCGTGCGCTTGCGGAAGCTATCAGCCATCAGCTTTCAGCTGTCAGCTAATCAATCGAAATCTTTCGCAGCAGATTGAAATCGGACAGCATCTTCCCCGCGCCGAGGACCACTGACGAGAGCGGATCCTCCGCCATGGCAAGCGGCAGCCCCGTCTCTTCGCGCAGGCGTTTGTCGAGATTCTTCAGCAGCGAGCCACCGCCCGTCAGGACGATGCCGCGGTCGACGATGTCGGCCGAGAGCTCCGGCGGTGTGCGCTCGAGCGCGACGCGGACGGCGTCCACGATGACGTTCACCGTTTCGGCCAGCGCTTCCCGGATCTCTTCGTCGCTGATGGTGATGGTCTTCGGCACGCCCTCGATCAGGTGCCGCCCCTTGATCTCCATCGTCATCTTCTCCTCGAGCGGATACGCGGAGCCGACTTCCATCTTGATCGCTTCCGCCGTCCGTTCGCCGATGAGCAGGTTGTACGTCTTCTTGATGTACTGGATGATCGCGTCGTCCATCTCGTTGCCCGCGACCCGGACGGCCTTGCTGTAAACGATGCCCGCCAGCGAAATGACGGCGATGTCCGTCGTGCCGCCGCCGATGTCAACGATCATGTTGCCGGACGGCTCGGTGATCGGCATCCCGGCGCCGATGGCAGCTGCCATCGCTTCCTCGACCAGGTACACCTCGCTCGCCTTGGCGCGGTACGCACTGTCCCTCACCGCGCGTTTCTCGACCTGCGTGATCTCGGACGGGACGCCGATAACGATCCGCGGCCGCACCCACACGTTGCGGTTGTGCGCCTTCTTGATGAAGTAGGTCAGCATCTTCTCGGTGACCTCGAAGTCCGCGATGACGCCATCCTTCATCGGCTTGATCGCGACGATGTTGCCGGGCGTGCGCCCGAGCATCTCCTTCGCGTCCTTACCGACGGCTTCGATCCGGCCATTGACCTTGTTGATCGCGACAATGGACGGTTCGTTGACGACGATGCCCTTGCCGCGCGCGTAGACGCAGGTATTCGCGGTGCCGAGATCGATCGCAAGATCGCTTGAAAACAGTGAGAACAAGGAACGAAGACTCAACGAACTCTCCAATCGAACATCCACTTAATCGACACTCGCGGACACCTCAGCAATATGGATCCCGTTCTTTCCGTGATCCTTCACCCAGTACATCGCCTTATCGGCCGACTGAATCAGGGATTCCACCGATGTCGCAACATCAGGCAGCGTGGCGATCCCGACCGATGCCGTCAGGCGGATATCCAGGCCGTCCGGCTGCAGAAACCCATGGGCCGCGATCCTGTCCCGGACGCGTGCGCCCACGGCCGCCGCTCCTTCGCTGAGCGTGTCCGGCAGCACCAGTGCAAACTCGTCCCCGCCGTATCGCGCGCCGACATCCGTCTCGCGGGCGCTGCCGCCGATGATCTCGGCCGCCTCGATCAGGGCCCGGCTCCCGAACAGGTGGCCGTGCGTGTCGTTGATGGACTTGAAGCCATCCAGATCGATGAAGAGCAGCGACAGCGGACGCCGGTGCCGGGTCGCGCGCTTGACTTCCCTCCGCAACACCTGCGCCAGATACCGGCCGTTGTACAGCGACGTGAGGTCGTCGGTCACCGACAGCGCTTCCGCACGCTGGATCCGGAGCGCGTTGTCCAGCGCGACGGCGCCCGGCTCGATGGCCGCCTCGAGCGCCGCAAGCGCCGCGCCCAGCCGTGGTTCGCCGTCCGAAACGCGGCGATCGACGGCGACGAGCGCGCCCACGATCCGCCCCCTGCACGTGAGAGGAACGCCGAGCGCCGAAGCCCCGGTCGCGACACCAAGGCGCCCGTCCGCCGACGTGTCGCCGGTCGCGTAGTGCTCGCCGGAACGCACGACGAACCGCGCGACGCCCTCGGCAGCCGACTCTGTCAACGGGGTAAGACCGCGGGAGGCCATCGGCAGCGTCGCACCCTGCCCATCCTCGACGACAACCAGCCAGCCTGGAGCGGGGAGCCAGGACGCGACACGGGTCAGCATCGCGTCGGCGACACGCTCCGGATCGAGTGTCGAATTGACCGCGCGAACCATATCCAGCAGTGTGTCGGCGCGGGAAAGCTGTCGTCGAAGCGCCGTGCGGCGCAGCCGGAGCCGCGAGGCGAGGTCCGGACGCGTGGCGGTGGCGCCAGCAGAAGCCCTGCGGGGGCGAGTGTGCCTACCCGCCCGGGTCAATCGGCTCGGCGTCCCATGGGTATGGCGAATCCCTCTAAGTCCTTCTATCCACCGAAAATATAGCACATTGCCGCGTTCCAAAACGTGGCATAATCGGCGTTTCTACCGCCTGAAAAGAACGTTGAACGCTGAATTGCGAACTCTGAATGCGGCATTCACGGTTCAGCGTTCACAGTTCATACTTCAGAGTTTTTAGAGGCCCATCCACATGACAATGCTCGACCGGATGCGCCGGCACAAGAACTGGCTCAAATGGAGC
>JACDCA010000318.1 GCA_013694635.1 Acidobacteriota bacterium
TCTCGAGCCTGATCGAACAGGGCGCGGGCCGCGAGTTGCGCGTCGCCGCGTACTCCTTCGAATCCTCGCGCGCGCGCCGCCACCACGCGCAGCGTGCTCAACGTGTCGGCGGGACGTTGACGGACGCCGGGGCAGTGGGGCAACAGCCCCAGGGCTACCTGCGTCCGCGCGAGCACCGGCTGGAGATCGTGGACGAGGCGGCGACGACGACGGGCAGTGGCACGCGCGCGGCGTCCACGCAGCACAGCGAAATCATCGCTTGCGCGCACACGGACGATACCGTAGACGACATCCGCGACGGCGGTCGCGGGAGCGCGAGGCAGCGGTGGGAGCTGGCGATCGAGCGCTGAAAAAATCTCTGCTGTCTCGGATCGGATCGTGACGATGAGACCGAAGGCGTGAAGGGTGCGGACCAGTTCGGAGCGCTTCATTACGGCGTCTTGCCTACTCTAGGGGACGCCAGTATAGTGCTACAGCACTGGCACATCGGGAGGATGGTATCGATGAATGAGTTCAAACCCAGTCGGCGCCAGGCCAACCTCAGGATAGAAGAATTCCAGGGGGAGTTACTCGTCTACGACCTCCGCAATCATCGTGCGCATTCTCTGAATGGCATCGCCGCTTCGATCTGGAATACGTGCGACGGAACCGCGTCGGTGCAGGAGATCGCGGCTCGCGTCGCATCCACCAGTGAGTGGCCCGTAGACGAAGCCGTGGTCTGGCAGGCGCTCGCCGACTTCGATAAGGCGTCGTTGCTGGACACGCCTGTCGAGCGCAAGCTGGACGGCCCCTCCCGGCGCCAGGCGCTGACGCAACTCGGATGGGCGGCAGCCATACCGATCGTCCTCTCGATCGCCATGCCGAACCCCGCGTACGCTCAGACCGGGCCGACAGGCGCCACCGGGGCGCAAGAATTCAGCGCTTTCGGCCCCATAGGTGCGTGAGCGCGCGGGGCAAGCCCCGGATCGTTCTGTCGATGATCGTCCGCAACGAGCGCACGATCATCGAACGATGCCTGCGGTCAGCCCTTGCTGTCGTTGATGCAGCGGTCGTCTGCGACACCGGGTCGACCGACGACACTCCTGCGATCGCACTGAGCTGCCTTTCACGCGCCACCCTTCCGTTCGCTCTTCACGACCACACCTGGCAGGACTTCGGGGCGAACCGGACGGCCGCACTCGATGCGGCGCGGCAGTTCCTGTCGGGTCTCGGGTGGCGGCCCGCTGACACCTACTGGCTTTTCCTCGATGCCGACCAGGAGCTCGTCGTCGAGCCCGGGTTCGACGCTGAAACACTCACGCAACCCGCGCTCTCGCTCCGCCAGCGCAATGGATCGCTCGTGTACTGGAATTTGCGGCTGGCCCGCGCCGATCTGCACTGGCGCGCCGTCGGGGTCACCCACGAGCACTATGCCTGCAACGAACCCGTGCACGTCGAGCGGTGCACCGGGCTCTGGGTCAGGGACCACGGCGATGGCGGCTTCAAGTCGACAAAGTTCGAACAGGATCTCGATCTGCTGACGACGTCACTCGAGCGGAACCCCGATGATCCCAGGACGGTGTTCTATCTCGCCCAAACCTGCGAGGCACTTGGGGACAGGATCAGGGCACTCCTCCTTTACCGGAAACGGATCGCACTCGGTGGGTGGCCCGAGGAGGTCTACTACTCGATGCTGTCGATCGGACGCATCTTCGCCGCGTCCGGAGATCTCGAGACGGCGTCCGCCGCACTGCTCGAAGCGCAGCGCATGGATCCGGAACGAGCCGAGCCGCTCTTCGAGCTGGCCCGGCTGCATCGTCTTCACGGCGATCGAGTGGACGCTGCAGCGTTCGCCGCCCGCGGACGCCGCATTCCCTTTCCTGGCAGTCGGAGCCTCTTTGTCGACGCGGGCGTCTATGAATACGGGCTTGACCTCGAGCTCGCGCAGTCGGCTGCGGGCACGGCCTTGCGCGAAGCCGGTTTTGCCGCGTGCGAACGGGTCGTACTCTCCAGGACCGCGCCGCCGGCGGTCGTGCACCAGGCACGTCATGCGGCGCTGGCGTATGTCGAGACGCTGAAGGGGGCGCGTTTTCTGCGTCTCCAGCCAGCGATCGCGCCTCCGTACCATCCGTGCAACCCAGGTATCCTGCAGACACCAGACGGCTACCTGGTCAACTGTCGCGCCGTCAACTACATGCAGAACCCACGGGGGTATGCCTCTGACAATGCCGACCAGATGATCCGCTCGCGCAACGTCATGATGCGTCTGGCGAAGGACTTCAGCGTGCTCGACGAACGCCCCGTCGTCATCGACGAGCCCCCGCTTCGCTACACGGCGATACAGGGGCTGGAGGATTGCCGGCTGTTCGAGCTTCAGGGCTCGGTGTGTTTTCTGTGCGTCACGGCCGACCGGCACCCGAGCGGGCACATCCACATGTCTGTCTGCCGGCTGGACGACGACGGCCACGTCGTTTCCCATCGTCCGCTGGTGGGCGTCTTTGACGACCGCCCGCAGAAGAACTGGCTGCCGTTTGCCGATCCGGACGGCAGCGTCCGCGCGATCTATGGATACGACCCGTTTACGGTCGTCAGAATCTCGGTGGATTCCGGCGAGTACGAAGTCGAAGCGGAGGTCGCGCACTCTCTGAATGCCGCGGGATGGCGGGGCTCTGCGGGTCCTGTCTCGATGCCTGGCACCGGTAAAGGGCTGATGCTGGTGCACGAAGTCGTCGTGAGGCACCGCCCCGGAAGGCCGGCGGACCGTGTCTACCTCCAACGTTTCGTGGAAGTGGAATGTGATCCCCGGTTCGTAGTGACGCGGATCTCGAGGCCTTTCGTCTTTGCGCACCATGGGATCGAATTCCCATGCGGCATGACGCTCAGTCACGATGGAAGGGAGCTGGTGATCGGCCTGGGCATCGAGGACAGCAGCGCCTATCTGTGCCGGTTGCCTCTCGCCCGCGTTGAGCGTCTGCTTCAAGGGCTGGACGACCTATCGATGGGCAGCCCAGGGCTGGACGACGGGGTGATTACCGAAAAGACGTCAATCGGCAGAAGTGATTCCACGCCCGCCGGACGACGCCGCGGCGGCTCGGCGCGCCGACAACGCCGCCGAGAAACGCCGCGAAGCCGATAACCTCCGGGCTGTCGGTACGGAGCCGACGCCACGTGCACCAGGCGCGGTCGTCGGCGGCCGCGCGGCGGCTGGATTCGTCGTCGAGCTGATGGTCACGCAGATTCCACGCCACCATCGGCAGCCAGCGTGACGATACGCAGTCACCCTCTGGTACGACCAGAGCTCTCCACCCGAGCCACGCGTTGAGTGCTGCATTGCCGCTCACAAGAGCGGCAGCGATCAGCTTGTCGCGGCTACGGTCGGCGGGTCCGAGGACGCTCGTCGTTTCCTCCAGCGGCGACGTTACCTGCAGCCGGCGAGAATGTCATCCGCCGGGCGTGATGTCAGCGGCGGCCCCCACGCGTGCCGCCAGAACTCGCGATCCAGGATGCGGTCGACGTTCGGCTGATTGAAGAAGTAGCGATCGATCGAGAGATGCTGCGTGCGGTGGGCGCGCAGCGCGGCCGCACGGCGGTCCCGCCACTGCGACACGTCGAGCACGAAGTCGATACCGGGCATGTCGTGCACCGGTGGTGCCGCGGTGGCCTCCGATTCACGCGGAGCCAGCTCCCAGGGAGGGTTCGGCGGCGTCCACAACAGCCGTGCGACCGCATGTGGCTCGCCGGCATCTACATGCCATCGCGGATCCGCGGCGGCGGCAATTGCGTCGGAGGTGAAGCGGCTGATCGCGACATGATCGGGGTGGACGTTGAAGCCGTTCGGATCGAACGTCAGGGCGACCGCCGGACGCGTGCATCGGATGATCGACACGAGCGTTCTGCGGATGTCCTCCGGCTTGGCATCTGCCAGCGCCCGGTCGCGGTAGCCGAGGAGGTGCAGCTCGTCGAAGCCGATGATCGCCGCGGCCTCACGCAGCTCGTGCTCGCGCACCGCGGGCAGTTGGTCCGCGCTGCAGAGCGGCGGCTCTCCGGTTTTTCCACGCTCGCCGAGCGTTGCCGTCACGAGCACCGTCCGCATGCCTCTCGCCGCGTATTTCATTGCCGTTCCGCTCCCCGAAAAACTCTCATCGTCGGGGTGCGCGAAACAGAAGAGGATGGACGGACCTGCTTTTGCACCTTTCATTCTGAATTACATCGTAGCCTCAGCCGTCGCTGGAGCTCATGAAGGAGGACGAAGAATGGCAGACAACTATCCGCAGGACTGGACCGCTGAAGACACCTACTGGAGCACGAATTATCGGAACCGGCCGTACGCCTCAGCCGGCTCGCAGGATTATGAGACCTATCGTCCGGGGTACCGCTACGGCTACGAATCCGCCCATCGGTATCAGGGTAAGAACTGGAACGACGTCGAATCCGACCTGTCCAGCAGCTGGAATACGTATGAGCACCGGTCGAGCTCGACCTGGGAACAGGTGAAGGCAGCGGTCCGCGACGCGTGGGACCGCGTCACCAGCAATCGCTCCCTCGGGACCCGGTAAGTTCAAGATGTAACGCGTGCGGGACGTGTCATAGGCTGTCGCGTTCCGCACGTCGCCACGTCGCCACGTCGCACGTCAGCGAGCGCCTTCCTCGCCAAAGCGTGGTAAACTGATATTCACTTTCCTGAGTCACCGGCATAGCGGGGCCGCTCTCACCTAAGGAGCCAGCTATGACCGATCCGATCAAGTACCCTCGTCTCACATCAACTGCGGTTCCAATCCAGACAGAACAGGCGTTCCACACCGTTACCGCCGCGTTCGGCGTCATCGTTCCCTTTGCCGCGCTGGTGTGGCTCTTTGCCGTGCCGCAGACGATGTCGGCGGTGACCCTCGTGGCGCTGACACTGGTTTCGTTGGGTGCCGCGCTGGTTGCCCTCAACACGTGGCGGAATGGACAGGCGACCCGTAACATCAGCCACGTCCGGGACGATGCGGAAGCAGCAGCCGCATCCAGAATGAAGAAGCGCGTTTGACGACAGATTCAATGACTCTGGGTTCGGCTGGCGCCACGTCGGTTCGGTGGCTGGCGACGGGCGGCGAGATATTGCTGCTGGTGTGGGCGATCCCGCTGGCCATCCTGCTGTTCGGCCTGCCGATCGTCCTCGTGCTGCGCCTGCTGGTGGAAGGCGCCGCCATGTTGTTCGGACAGGGCTCCTGATGACCGCCGTTGTCATCATCGTCGCCGTCGTTACCGTCGTGGTAATCGTGCACCTCGCGAGCCGCGTCTCCGCTCGGCGACCTCCGCTCGGATCGGTCAGCGACAGCTGGCTGTCGGAAGAGCGCGCGTCGGAATCCAACCGGACCTGAATATCCGTGCCCGCCCCGGGCCCGTCCGCACGCGGCGTACCAGCCGCGGCGTATCATTTCTTATGCGCAATTTCCGGACGGCCGCAGCCGCGGTCATGCTTGCTGCCATCGGTGTGTCCGCCCAGCAGCCCACATTCAAGAGCGGTGCGAAAACGGTGGCGGTCTTCGCGACCGTAACCGCCGGCGGGCAGATGATGACCGGTCTCACGCGCGAGGAATTCGAAGTACGTGACAGCGGCAAGACGCAGCCGATCACCGTGTTCTCGACCGATGTCCAGCCGATATCCGTCGTGGTGATGCTGGACCGCAGCGGTAGCATGCGCGGTAACCTGCGGCTGGTCGAAGGGGCGGCGGAAGCGTTCGTCCACCAGATGCTTCCGACCGACAAGGCCCGCATCGGGAGCTTCGCCGAACAGGTGCAGATGGATCCCGAGAATTTCACGTCCAGCAAGGAGGAGCTGGTCGAGATCCTGCGCTCGCGTCTGCAGCAGCGCGGCCCGACTCCGCTGTGGAATGCCATTGAGCAGGCGATCGCCAGCCTCAAATCACAGGACGGGCGCAGGGTCGTGCTCGTGTTCACCGACGGCGCGGACAATCCCGGCAACTTCCGCCTGAACAACACGAGCTTCATGGACGTCATGCGGCGCGCGCAGGAGGCGGACGTGATGGTCTACGCGATCGGTCTCGAGGGGCGCGGCGCGCCCGCGGGCGGTGGTGGCTTCGGGGGCATGAGCCAGCGTCCTGATGCCGGCCTGCCGGCCATCGCGGAGGAAACCGGCGGCGGCTACTTCGAGTTGAGGAAGACGCAGGACCTCGCCGCGACGTTCGCGCGCGTCGCCGACGAGTTGCACCGTCAATACCTGCTCGGCTTCGAGCCGACGCAGCTTGACGGCAAGATGCACAAGCTCGAAGTGCGCGTGAAGAAGCCCGGCGCCAAAATCCGCGCGCGCAAGGAATACCTCGCTGCACGCTGACACGGTAGCGCGATCCTCGGTTTTGCGGCTCTTGAGTGCGGGTCCTGTCCGCGAGCAGCCCCACTTCGTGCTCGGCGCAAGCGCTTGTCACGGGAGTCGCCTCCGCGCGAAGCGGGGCGCCCCGCTCGCGGCCACCTGCTATGAGCCGCTCGTACGCAACTTCCCGGCGTTGCACGTTGCACGTTGCACGTCGCACGTAAGCCCGTCGCACGTCGCCCCGATCACGTCTCCGACAACATCGTCGCCGGAGTAATTTCTAGGCGCGGGAGGACGGCGGACTCGATCCCCTCCTCCGGCGCGAAGACGCGTCGCACGCCGATCGATCCGCTGGCAAACGAAATCACCTCGATCTGACGTACGAGTTGCTGCACCAGCCAGCATTCGCGAACGCCGTACTCAGCGAACCAGTCGAGCCGCTCATTCAGGGTGCCGATGCGTGGCCGAGGCGACATGACGTTCACCACCAGATCCGGAGCGCCCCAGACTCGATCGGTCACTATCCTCAACCGGTCGTTGAGGATGACGATGACATCCGGCTGAACGACGAGCCCGCGCTCGCGATCGAGCACCACATCGATGGGTGACAGGCAGACGCGGCCCGCGCGAGTTTTCTCGAGGTGCTTCCAGAAACACCGGTAGACCTCACCGACGGCCCATTGATGTCCCGGCGTCGGCGCAGCAGCGTCGCGGACGAATCCGTAGACCAACTCCTGCGGCA
>JACDCA010000324.1 GCA_013694635.1 Acidobacteriota bacterium
ATTACCTTACGCAAATCTCTTATTGACTGCGTCCCAATTGACGACGTTCCACCACGCGGTGATGTAGTCGGGACGGCGATTCTGGTACTTCAGGTAGTACGCATGCTCCCACACGTCGAGGCCGAGCAGCGGCTTCTTGCCTTCCATCAGCGGACTGTCCTGGTTGGCCGTGCTCTCGATGACGAGCTTGCCGCCGGCGTCTAGCAGCCACGCCCACCCGCTGCCGAACCGAGTGACTCCGGCCTTCGCGAACTGCTCCTTGAAGGTCTGGACGTCGCCGAACGAGGACTGAATCGCGTCGCCGATCGCGCCGGTCGGCGCGCCCCCTTTGCCGGGGCCCATGATCTCCCAGAACATCGTGTGATTGACGTGGCCGCCACCGTTGTTGCGGACCGCGGTCCTGATGTCCTCGGGGACGCTGTTGATGCCCCGGATGAGGTCGTCGATTTTCTTCTGCTGCAGGTCGGGGTGTTTCTCGAGCGCCGCATTGAGGTTCGTCACGTACGCCGCGTGGTGCTTGTCGTGGTGGACCTTCATCGTCTGTTCGTCGATGTGCGGCTCCAGCGCGTTGTAAGCGTACGGAAGCGGCGGAACTTCATGAGCCATTCTGTTGTCTCCTTCTTTCGATCGATCTTATCAGGAGCGCTTGTTCAGCACAGCTGATGAGTTTCCGCCTCAGAGCCGCGCAACCTGAAGGCGCAGCCCGCGGGGGCGTGGGGTGAAGCTGGAAGCTGGAAGCTGGAAACTGGAAGCTGAAGTTAGACGGGAACCTGCAGCATTCGGTCGAGCGCGAGCTTTGCGTCGCGCTTGTGGTCGTCCGGAACGATGATCTGGTTGTGGATCTCGCCTTCGACGAGCCCTTCGAGGATCCAGAGCAGGTGATTCGGCGAGACGCGGAACATCGTCGAGCAGAGGCAGCCGAACGGGTCGAGCGTGACGACGGTCTTGTCCGGCGCCACCTCCAGCATGAGGCGATTCACGAGGTGGATCTCTGTCGCAACCGCCCAGGTGCTGCCGGATGGACTGTTCTTGACGACGTTGATGATCCGCTCCGTCGATCCGCTTTCGTCGGCGGCCTGTACAACGTCGAGGGTACATTCGGGATGCGCGATCACCTTGCCGTCCGGGTACTTCTTCCGGAACGCGTCGATCTGTTGCGTCGTGAAACGCGTGTGGACCGAGCAGTGACCTTTCCACAGAATCAGTTTCGCGCGTGCGGCCTGCGCCGGCTCGAGGCCCCCCCACATCTCGTTGGGGTCCCACACGACCATCTCGTCGAGCGGCACGCCCATCTTCCACGCCGTATTGCGCCCGAGATGCTGGTCGGGAAGCATCAACAGCTTCTCACCACGCTCCCACGCCCATTCCATGACCGCCGCGGCGTTGGTGGACGTGCAGACGATCCCGCCATGCGCGCCGACAAATGCTTTGATGGCGGCGGAGGAATTGATGTAGGTGACGGGAATGAGGCCCGCGCGACCATTTTCGATCGCATCCGTGCGAACGCCCATCTGCCCGAGCTCGCGCCAGGCGATTTCGAGCTGGTCCGGGGCTGCCATGTCCGCCATGGAGCAACCGGCGGCGAGGTCGGGCAGGACGACCTTCTGGTGCGGCGCGCGAAGAATGTCCGCGCTCTCCGCCATGAAGTGGACGCCGCAGAAGACGATGAACTCCGCGGTGCCTTTGCTCGCCGCGGCGCGCGACAGTTTCAACGAATCGCCGGTGAAATCGGCGAACTTGATGACCTCGTCGCGCTGATAGTGATGACCCAGGATGACGACACGGTCGCCGAGCGCCTTTTTGGCTGCCGCGATCCGCTCGTCCATCTCGTCGTCAGAGAGACGCAGGTATTTGTCGGGGAGCGGCTGCCGCTCTCCGATGCTCTCTTTCTCGACCTGTGTCAGCAGCTTTATGTCCATCGTTCATCCGGCAGGCCTAAAGGCCTGGACTACGGCCCAACGACGCCACCCTTACGACGCTGATACAGCATTCACCGTGCCCGTGTGCACCACATCCGGTGCTTCGGGGCCGGTCACGACGTTGTACAGGGTATCTCGCTCTACGGGCTCGCGCCCGGCGTTCCGGATCAGGCGGCGAATGGCCGAGGTCGTCATGATCTCCGGAGTTCGGGCCCCGGCCATGTGGTAGATCTTCTCCTCCTGCACGGTACCGTCGAGGTCATCGGCGCCAAACCACAGCGCCAGTTGAGCGGTTTCGACTCCGGTGGCAATCCAGAAGGCCTTCACATGCGGGATGTTGTCGAGCATCAGGCGGGCGACGGCGTGCACCCGAAGCGTGTCCGCCGCTGACGGCGCCGGAAGCTTGCGCATCTGATTGTTGTCGGGATGAAACGCGAGGGGGATGAACGCCTGGAACCCACCAGTCTCGTCCTGCAGCGCGCGCGACCGCAGCATGTGATCGACACGCTCCGCGTGCGTCTCTATGTGACCGTAGAGCATCGTGACGTTCGACCGCATCCCCATCTCGTGGGCGATGCGATGGATCGCGAGGTAGCGATCGGCATCCGCCTTGTCGTACGCGATCTTTTTCCGCACGCGCTCGGCGAAAATCTCCGCGCCCCCGCCGGGGAGCGAATCGAGGCCGGCCTCGCGCAGGCGCTCGAGCACGTCCCGATCGCTCATCTTGTAGAGATCCGAGAAGAACGCAATCTCCACCGCGGTGAAGCACTTGAGATGAATGCCCGGCCGGATCCGCTTCAGGCCGCGCAGCATGTCGACGTAGTAGTCGAACGGCAGGTCGGGATGGAGCCCGTTGACGACGTGGACTTCGGTCAGCGGTTGGTCGGCGCGGGATCGTAACTTGTCGAACACCTGTTCGAGCGACATCGTGTACGACCCGGCATCGCCGGGCTTCAGCCGCGCGAACGAACAGAACAGGCAGCTCGCAGCGCAGACGTTCGTCGCCTCGAGGCGGATGTTGAAGTTGTAATACGTCCGCTTGCCGTGCCGGCGTTCACGTTCGCGATTCGCCAGATGCCCGACCGCGAGAAGATCCGGGCAGTCGAACAGGCGCACACCGTCCTCGAGCGTCAGGCGGACGCCGCCCGCGACCTTGTCGGCAATGTCGGCAAGTCCAGCTGCCCGAACGCGCTCGGTCATCGTCTTCATGTGTGCAGGGCCAATCGAGTAATTGTACAAGCCCGCAGCCCCCAGCCCTCAATGACCGCGTGATATCCTGCCTGAACAACTGACGAGGAGCCGGCTTTACCGGCTCTGCCCGGCGGCCATGCGAAGTGGGTGCGAAGCCCACGCGGTGCCGCCACTGTAAGCGGGGAGTGCATCCCCTCACGCCACTGTGCGATGTGCATGGGAAGGCGGGGATGCCGGATCGACCCGCAAGCCAGGATCCTGACGCCGGGCCGTCCTTTTCGCTTCACACCGAAGCGCGGCGCGTGAACACGCCGAAAGGAGCCCTGTGAACGCCCTCTCTGTCCCTCTTTTTTCAGCTCTTCTCTTCACTGCTGTTCCGGTACTGGCCGGGCCCGTCACCGGACGCGTCGTCGATCCCGACAACCGGCCGGTCGCCGGCGCACGCGTCATCGCTGCCGGCGGAGGACTGCTGCGGTCCGAGCTGACGAATTCGCGCGGAGACTTCACCGTCGACTTGCCCGACGTTGGAACCTTCGAGCTGCGAATCGCAGCGGACGGCTTCCGCGCTGAGCCAGTGGTCGTGAACGGCGCCGCGGCGGCGCGCGATCTCGGCACGCTGCGGCTGTCGGTCAGTGCGGTCTCCGAGTCGATCGTCGTGTCGGCGGCGCAGGTCGAGATCCCGCTGTCCCGCGCCGCATCGACGGTCACGATCATCACCGGCGAAGAACTCCGGGCGAAGCAGGTTCACTCGGTGGCGGATGCGCTCAGGGGCGTGCCAGGTCTCAGCGTCGCCGCCACCGGCGGCCCTGGCGCCGTCACGGGCGTCTTCCCGCGCGGCGGCGAGTCCAACTACACGCTCGTGTTCGTGGACGATGTTCCGGTGAACGCGTTCGGCGGCGACTACGATTTCGGTCACCTGTCCGCCGAGAACGTGGAGCGCGTCGAGGTTGTGCGGGGCCCGCAGAGCGCCCTCTTCGGGTCGAACGCGATCGGCGCGGTCGTCAGGGTCATCACGCGGCGGGGAGGGCCGCCAACCGTGGGGGGCACGGTCGAAGCCGGAGGATACGACACGTATCGACTTGCGGCGTCGACGTCGGGAGGGCGCGGCCCCTTCGAATGGGGCGCATCCGCGGACCGTTTCACGACGGACAACTACAACGGCCATCTGACACCCGCCGGCTTGACCGTCACCAACGACGACTACGAACGCGTCTCCGGCGCCATCACGGCAGGCTGGCGCCGCGGAGAACGATCCGTGCGCACGCAGGTGCGCCATGCGACCGACGAACGGGGTGCGCCGGGGCCGTTCGGCACGAACCCACTCGGCTTTTACGATCACATCGACGAGGATTCGCGCGTCACGAATTCGAGGACGCTCGCCGCGGCGACGGGCACCCTGCCGGTTGGACGTGGCGGACGGGTCCTGATCCAGGGTGCGTACAACCGGCTCGGAAGCGACTTCGCCAGCCCCTTCGGACCGTCCGAGTCCAGTTCCAACCGATGGCTAGGTCGCGCGCAGCTGGACTTTCCGATCTTTTCTTCGCTCGACGTCAGCGCCGGCGCCGAGCTCCAGCGCGAGCGGACCGGCAGCACCTTCATCACCGATATGCAGGGGGAGCAGGTGCAGGTGAAGCGTCTGTCGGCGGGATACTTCGCCGAAGCCCGCTGGACGGCCGCCTCGCGCCTGTTCCTGACGGGAGGCGTGCGGGTCGACGACATCCACCGTGAGCGGTTCGCGGAGACGTTGGCGGCGGATTCGATCGTGGCGGTCAATCCGCGTGCGGCAGTTGCCTGGTTCCTGCGGCCGGGGGGGGCGAACTTCACGAAGGTGCGGGGGGCCATTGCGACAGGGATCCGGCCGCCCGACGGATTCGAACTGGCCTTCACCGACAATCCCCAGTTGAAGCCGGAGCGCAGCTTCAGTACGGAGGCGGCGGTCGAGCATGCGTTCGCGGATGGCCGCGCACAATTCGAGGCGGTTGCGTTCCACAACGACTACGACAATCTGATTGTTGCCGTGGGGTCCTTCCAGCAATCCAGCCGTTACCAGACAGACAACATCGCCAACGCGCGGGCGCGCGGGTTCGAGCTGGGCGTGACTGCCCGGCATCGCCTGAGCACGTCTCGGCCCGTAGACGTCAGCGGCCGGGTCGCGTACACGTTCGTCGATTCGGAGGTGCTCGCGGTGGACGGTGGCAACGCGGCGCCGCCGCCCTTCACAGTCGGGGACGCGCTCCTTCGCCGTCCGCGGCATCAGCTCTCCCTGGAAGCGGCAGTCTCGGCAGGGCGCCTTGCAGCGTTCCTCACCAGCCGCGCCCGGGGGCGTGCGCTCGACGTGGAACCCTCGGCCGGAACCTTCGGTGGACTGTTCTACACGGAGGGATTCAACGTCTGGAACGCGGGCGCGTCGTGGCGCGTCCACCGGACGACTGACCTCCTCGGACGTATCGAAAACATTGCCGGCCGCGAGTACGAAGAGGCCCTCGGGTTTCCGGCGCTCGGCCGCCGCGCCACGATCGGTCTGCGTATTGCTGCAGGCCGCTGACGTCACGTTCGCCTACGGCGACGAACCCGTCGTCCGCAACGTCTCGCTCGACGTGCCGGACGACGGGTTTGTCGGGATCATCGGGCCGAACGGCTCGGGCAAGACAACGTTGTTGAGGCTGCTTGCCGGGACGCGGGCACCTGACCGCGGCACGATCATGCTGGATGGTGTTGCGCTCAGGACGCTGGCGCGGCCGGCGATCGCCCGCCGGATGGCAGTGGTCCCGCAGGAGACGCAGCTCGCGTTCGAGTACACGGTGCTCGAAGTCGTGCTGATGGGGCGTTACCCGCACCTCGGTGCCTTCGCGCTGGAAGGCCCGTCCGACATCGCGATCTCGAGGGAAGCGCTCCGCGCAACCGGTACGCACGACCTCGAAGCGCGTCCCTTTTCGACGCTGAGCGGCGGCGAAAAGCAGCGCGTCATCATCGCCGCGGCCCTCGCGCAGATAACCCCCACCGCCGTAGAGGCCGACTTCAAGCGCATCCTCCTTCTCGACGAACCAACCGCTGCGCTGGACTTGAAGTACCAGCTCGAAGTGGCGTCCCTTCTGAAGTCGCTGCATCGGAGCCACGATCTCGCCGTCATCGTGTCCACGCACGACCTGAACTTCGCCGCAAGTCTGTGCCGCACGCTGGTGATGTTGAATGACGGGCGGGTGCTGGCCGCGGGTCCTGTGGACGACGTCCTCACCCCCGCGCGGATTCGCGAGCTGTACGAAGTGGATGCCGAAGTGCTGCGGCATCCTCGCAGCGGGCACCTCCGCGTCACGCCTCTCGCCCGCGAGGATCGCCCGTGACCTCGCTGGCGCGGCGGCTGTCGCTGACGCTGCTGGTGTTCGGTGGGCTTGCATTGGCTGCAATCGTGCTCGGTCCGCTCGCGGGTTCGACGTCGATCAGCCTCCGCCGCGTCTTCGATTCGAGCGTGCCGTTCGAAGGCAACGTGGACGCCCAGATTTTCTTCGTCGCCCGGCTGCCGCGGGTGCTCGCCGGGGCGCTCGTCGGCGCGATGCTCGCGAGCGCGGGGGTCGTCTTCCAGGGGCTGCTGCGCAATCCGCTCGCGACGCCGTTCACGCTGGGCGTCTCGGCCGGCGCCGCGCTTGGCGCGATGCTCGCGATCACGTTCGGCGCATCGCTCGCCTGGATCGGAATGCCCCTCGCGCCGCTGGCGAGCTTCGCGGGATCAGGGGTGGCGGTAGGGATCGTCTATTTTCTCGCCCAGGCGCGCCACCGCGGACTCTCGACGAACGTGCTGCTGCTCGCCGGTGTCACGATGAACGCGTTCTTCTCCGCGCTCATCCTGTTCGTCCAGTACTTCGCCGATTTCGCCGAAACCTTCCGGATCCTGCGCTGGCTGATGGGAGATCTCGATATCAGCAGCTACCAGCCGCTGCTTGCGGCCCTGCCGCTCGTGATCATCTCCTTCTCCGTGTTTGGGTGGCTGGCGCGCCCGCTGAACCTCCTCAGCCTGGGCCCTGACGCCGCCGAAAGCCGTGGGCTCGACGTGACGCTCGCCCAGCGCGCCGCGTTCTTCAGCGCATCGCTTGCGACCGGCGCTGCGGTCTCGGTCGGCGGCCCCGTCGGTTTCATCGGGATCATCGTCCCGCATCTGGTGCGCCTGCTCGTCGGTGCCGATCACAGGATCGTGCTCCCGGCGTCCGCGCTTTTCGGCGCCGCGTTTCTCATCGCGTGCGACGCGCTTGCGCGCACTGTGATGTCACCGCTCGAGCTCCCCGTCGGCGTCATCACGGCGATTATCGGCGGACCATTTTTC
>JACDCA010000326.1 GCA_013694635.1 Acidobacteriota bacterium
CATCAGGACGCACAAAAACAACCGGGCCGACGCGTTCATCAAACGATTCTAAACCCCGCCGCTCCAAGCTGTCTTATTCGGCGCGCAGGGCCACCAGCGGATCGACGCGCGGCACGGCGCGCAGGAAGGTAAATCGCCGCCGCCGCGATGACCGCCAGCAGCAGCGCGATCGACGCGAAGGTCATGAGCAGCGCGCTGGCGACGCTGAAGATTGCCGTATTCGCGCCGATCGCGAAGGCGAGCGAGAGGATCGCGGTGGCTGTCAAGCCGCGGGTAGACGCAAACGTCCGCACCGCGTATCGGAGATCCTGGAGGAGAGAGTTCATGTGTAAGGACTTCTCCGTCGACGAAGGTGACGGAGTTAACGGTTTTCACAACGGAGAAACGAAGAAACGGAGGGTAGCGGCCGCCCCCTCCGTAACTCACTGCGCTAGACGCGGGCTGCGGTGCGCCCCGGCGTGCGCGCACGGATCCAGATGGCGATGACTGCGGAGGCGATCACCCCGGTCATGAAGGTACCAAGGAACCCGCCCATCGCGCTCTGGGCAGCCGTCTGGCCGGATGGATTCGTGGTGGCGAAGTCGGGGTACAGGACCATCGTGAACAGCAGCGAGGCGCAGACGATGACCGCACCTGCAACCAGCGCCATCAACGTCCCTGCGACGACCTGACCGCTGTAAGTCCGACCCTGCGCGGCGGTCTTGCGCAGGCCCCAGATCAGACCCAGGATCTCGATGAGCGTCACGACCGGGATGAACACATTTACCATCGCCGGGTCCTTGTACCACCCGGTGAGTCCCATCACGATGGTGAACGAGCCGCACAGGACGCCGATCAGGAGGCCGGCCGAGAGTATCGGATTCATCAGAACCTGACACCCCCCGTGACGCCGACCGTCCGCGGCCTGCCGCTTTCGCCGATGAAGCCGGAGGCCGAGCGGTACGGGAACGCGATCGGGATGTAGTCGGTGTCGAACGCGTTGCGGATCCACCCTTCGGCGAAGATGTACTTCCAACGGACGCCCGCGCGGAAGTTGGCCAGCGAGTAGGCGTCCTGCTCCGCCAGGTTGGCATCGTCGTAGTGGAAAGGCCCGTAGAGAACCACCTCCCCCAGCCCGTAAACCGTCGCCGCCGACGTCACGGCTTTCGAGAGCTGGGCGCCGAATGTGGCGGTGTAATCAGGGGTGTTCGGGACCTTGTTGTCGGACGCGCTCAGGCCGCTCGAGACAGTGTTCGCGCCGAACCGCGCGTTGGTCACGCCGAACGAGCTGAAGACATCGAGATAGTCATTCGCGCGTGCCGCCAGTTCGAGCTCGAACCCCTTGCTCGTGGCGCTGCCGACGTTCGCGATGTAGAACTCCGCGGGCACGAGCGGATTCGGGACGTTCAGCTGCAGGTCCTCCCAGTCGATGAAAAACACCGCGGCGTTGAGACGGACGCGATTTGCCGCCAGCAGCGTCTTCACCCCGGCTTCGAGATGCCACGCATACTCCTCGTCGTAGGCTTCCGAGCCGATGGGGCTTGCGGGATTGAAGCCGCCGGCCTTGAACCCGCGGGCGACGCTGCCGTACACCGACCGGTCCGGTCGAAAGCGATACATCGCGGAGAACTGCGGGGACACGTTCGAGAACGACCGTTCCGCGTCAACCGTGGACGACGGCGCAATGGCCGGCGAGTACGACGTGGTCAGCAGGGCTTTCTTGTTCTCGTGATCGAACCGCGCGCCGGCCGTCAGGTCGAGCCGCTCGCCGAGCGTGGCGGTCGCCTGGCCGTACAGACTCACACCGAGATCGTCGAGATCGGCGTCCGGAGAAATCTGGTCGACTGCGAACGGGATGAACTGCGACAGGACGAACGGCGAGATGCTGTTGATTGCTGTTTGCTCGTAGCGCTGGGTGAACAGAAAGGCGCCGGTCTGCCACGCGAGCGAAGCTCGGTCAGAGAGCTTCACCGAGGCGGCGGGTGAGGACGCAAAGCGGACCTCCTGGGTGAACTGGACATCCTCCTCGGCATTGTCACGTCTCGCGGCGGGAAACGGCGTGTAATCGATGTCGGTCAAGTCCTGCGTCTTCCAGCGGATGAATCCGGTCGTGGTCGAGAACGTGAACCGTGGGGTCTCCCGGCGGGTACCGAAGGTCGTGGAAAAAATGTCGCGGTCGGTGTGTCCCTCGAAATCGCGCGACGCGACGTGGGGCGTCTGCCGAAGCGCCGCGAGATCGTTGAGCGCGTAGTCGCCGTCGCGGGCGCGCTCGCCACTGACGATCACACGGGTTTCCCAGTTAGCAGGCGTCCAGAGCAGCTGCCCCTTCGCGGATGTTGCCGACCGGTAATCGAGGTCGTTTCCGGTGATGCTGTTGGTCGTAAAGCCGTCACGCGCGGCGTGGCTGGCCGAGAAACCGACGGCGAGGCGCTGGCCGAGTGGTCCCGAAATGTTGCCGCGGATCTCGCGCGCGTCGTAGTCGCCAAGTGGCACCGACACGCCGCCGGTCCATCGAGTCAGCGACGGGCGGGCACTGAGCACGTTCACCAGGCCGCCAAGCGTGTTGCGGCCGAAGAGCGAGCTCTGCGGACCGCGCGCGAACTCGACCTGGTCCACGTCGAGGAAATCCATGCTGGACGAGTTCGTGTTGAGGTGCGGCACGCCGTCGATGAACGTCGTGATGGCTGGATTGGCGGGGCTTGCGCCGAGGCCGCGGAAGCGGGGATTCGTGAGCTTCCGCGCGGTGAAGTCCGAGTAGTAGGTGTTCGGCGAATAGATCGCTGCGTCGCTGACGAAGCGGATGTCGCCAAGCCGCAGCCAGTCGGTCGTCACTGCGGTGACGCTCACCGGGAGCTTCTGCAGGTCCGTCGGCTCTTTCTGCGCGACGACCGTGACCGTCGGGAGGGTGACCGAGGGCTGTGTCTGCGAGTTCGTGGTCTGCGCGCCAACGGCGGCGCTGCCAAGGGTCACGAGGAGTGCGGAAACT
>JACDCA010000329.1 GCA_013694635.1 Acidobacteriota bacterium
CGGCGCAGCAACTGGTTCTGCACCTCTCCCCACGACGCCTTGATCGCCTCTTCCTGGGTCGTGAACTTGTTGTACGAACAGCCCGACAATCCAGTCGCCACCAGCGCGGCCACCAGCATATTCAGCACCACTCTTGCGCGTTTCATCATCTTCTCCTTAGCACGTCGCAGGTCGCACGTCGCACGTGTTACCACCCGCCGGAGGCGCCGCCACCGCCGCTGCGGCCGCCGCCAAATCCGCCAAAGCCACCGCCACCCCCGCCGCCGAAGCCGCCCCCGCCGAATCCACCGAATCCTCCGCCGTAACCTCCCCCGACGCCGCCGCCGAACGGGCCGACCCCGCTCGACCAGCCGAGCGGGCCGCCCCACCGGCTCCGGCGCCCCCGCCTGCCACCGCGACTCACCAGAATGAAGATGATGATTATGAAGATGATCGTGCTGAGCGGCATCCCCTGCCTCGGGCGCCGCTGTACGGGCACGGTCTCTCGGGGGACGTCCTGGAGCTGGACGCCCCGGCCATCCGCGATGCGGGTCATGAGCGCCGTCGTACCGGCAACCAGCCCCTCGCCGTAGCGCCCATCGCGGAAGTGCGGCGCCACGCGTTCGCGGATGATCTGTCCCGCGAAGCCGTCGTTGATGAACTGCTCGAGGTCGTATCCGACTTCGATGCCGACCTTCCGTTCCGCCGCCGCGACGGCGATCAGCAGGCCGTTGTCCTTGCCCTTCTCTCCGATGCCGCGCCCGGCGTTCTCGAACATCTTCACTTTGAACTCGCCGATGTCGGCGAAGCCCTCGATGCTGGGGACGGTGACGATGACGATGGTGTCGCCGGACGCCGCCCTCAGCGCGGCGATGCGCCGCTCGAGCTCCGCCTCGCTCGCCGGATCGATGATGTCGGCAAAATCGTTCACCGCGCCGGTGATTTGCGGCGACGGCGGCTGTGCGAATGCGTAGCCGATGCCCGCGAGAACGCAGCAGGCGAGGGTCAGGGTGCGCCTCACGCCCGCTTCCAGTCGTCCACGAATTCCCAGATCCGATCCACCGCCGCGACGTATCGCTCGAGCAGCGCCGTGGGCTCCGCAATCGTAGACGGTCCGCCCTTCGCCGCCATGGCGAGCACCTCACGCGTCAGGTTTGCCGGGACTCCGAGGACTGCCTCGGCGTCTTCCGCGACGTCGTGGCCCGCGTGTGCCGCCGCCGGACGAACCAGAGCGACGAGGTTCTCCAGCAGGCGCCGGAACCCGTCTGCCGAGGCGGCAATCAGCCGCGCGACTGCGCGCGGATCGCCTCTCGACTCGAGGAATCCTTCACGCAGGTGAATGAGATGGCTCTTTGCCTGGAGCTCGCAGGCGCGGCGGCGGTCCGCTTCAGACACGGTGAGGTTTTCGAAGGGATCCGTGCCCTCGACCACGATGTGATGCGCGAGGATGTCGCCGTATTCGAGCGGGAACACGTCCAGCGTTCGGATGAATTCGTGCTCCTCGAGCAGGAGCGGCACCGCCAGCCCCAGCCCGTCCCACTTACGCGCCAGCGGCACGCACGCCGCAAGATCGTCGAATGTCAGCCGGTCGACGAGGACGATGGTGCGCGTGTCGCCGTCGGGGTGGTGTTGCAGCCCGTAGGCACAGATCGAGAGGAGCCGGTTGCCGAAGACGCGCCGGAGATCGGCGGCAAAGAGCGCGAGAGCTTGCCGCGTCTCCAAGTCGAGCGTCGTTGAAGCCATCAATCTATTATTAACCCGATGCAATTACACGGCCTGAACGTCGGCTGCTTCGGCGGCGGCACCGGGCTGCCCAGTCTGCTGGGAGGTTTGAAGAGCAATCCGTGGCTCACCGTCCACGCGGTCGTGACGATGTTCGACAGCGGCGGGAGCTCGGGTCAGCTGCGCGATGAACTGGGCGTTCTGCCGCCTGGTGATGTGCTCAAGTGCGCGCTCGCGCTGGCGAGGAACGAACGCGAAGCGCGGCGGGTCCTCCTCTCGCGGATGCCGCTGCCGGAGCACGCGCGGCTCCGGGGCCATACGAGCGGCAACCTGCTGCTGTCGATGATGGAGCGCTACAGCGGCGATTTCGTGGCGGCGGTCAACGGGCTGTGCGCATTGCTCGGGTGCCGCGGCCGCGTGTGGCCCGTCAGCACGGAGCAGGCCACCATCTGTGCGGAATACGCGGACGGCTCCCGCACGAGCGGGGAAGTCGAAGTGGACGCGGGGCAGTCCGCCGGCCGCGCCGTCGAGCGCCTGTGGCTGGAGCCTGAGGTGACGCTGCACGAGTCGGCGGCCCGCGCCATCCCCACGTTCGACGCCGTGGTGATCGGGCCCGGCAGCTTCTACACCAGCCTGCTGCCGATCTTCCTGGTCAAGGGAGCGCCAGAAGCGGTGCAGCGTGTCAAAGGCCCGGTGATCCTGGTGACGAACCTGTTGACCGAGGGCAGCGGCATGGCGCACTTCACCGCCGCCGATGCCGTGGAGCAAATCGGCGCCGCGATCGGCCGTTCCGTGGACGTCGCGTTGGTCAACACCGCGACGCCGCCGGAAGCGTCGCTTGCTCGGTATCGCCAGGAGCACAAGGAACCGCTCCCGCTCGGGGACGTCCCCTCGTCATGCGAAGTGGTGATGGGGGATTTCTGGTGCAAGGAGATCGCGCGTCACGACCGGCGCCGCCTCGCGACCGCCGCCTGGGCGGTGCTCGCGAGACGGATGTTCTAAACGCGGCGCGCGGGGCGCGATGCTACTTGATAATCGCGCCCGTGGCCTTGATCTGGTACTTCTTTGATGCCTTAGCGTCGGACTTTGCGTGTTCGCTCGCAGCCTCGGCGCCGTGCTCGTCCTTCGGCGCGATCTCTTCGAAGACGCCTTCAGCCGAGACCTTCTTGCCCTTCGCCGAGACCGGGAACACGATCACGCCGTCTTCAACCTTGAGGCGAACGGTCTTCGCATCCTTGTCATCGTCGGCGGCAACGGCCATCCAGCAGCCCATGCTTTCGCACACCGCGGTCGCTACGCCGTCCACGCGAATGGTCTTGCCGACGTAGTCGCCGGGTGTTTCGATCAGCGCTTTGATGGGTGTTGCGTCCTTCAGCGAAACGCCTGTTCCGAGCTTCGTGTCGTCGGCCGAAACCGTTACCGTCGCAGCCGCGAGCACGCACGCAGCAAATAGTGCTTTCATCCTGCCTCCCTGTATTCTTGAATTGTACTCCGTCAGTCTTTTTTCAGCACCCAGCACCCAGTACCGACACCAGTGCCCCTTCTCACACTCGACTCGGCTTCCCTGGCGTTCGGGCACCTTCCCCTGTTCGACGGCGCGTCGTTGCGCATTGACGCCGGCGAGCGGATCGCGCTGATCGGCCGGAACGGTTCCGGCAAGTCGAGCCTGCTGAAGGCCATCGCCGGCGAGCTGCTGCTGGATGGCGGCACCATCTGGCGCGCGCCGGGCCTCCGGGTGTCGCGTCTGGACCAGGACGTGCCGCTTACCGGCACTCGCACGGTGTTCGAGGAGGTGTCGATGGGCCTCGGAGAGCTGGGCGCGCTGGCGGCGGCGTACCACCGCGCGGTCGCGACGCTCGCGGACTCGAGCGGCGCCGAGCATGACGCGGCGCTCGAACGGCTGGGGGACCTGCAGCACCAGCTCGAAGAGCGCGATGGCTGGAGCCTCGAGCAGAAGGCCGAGCTCGTGATCTCGCGCCTGTCGCTGCCCGCCGACCGGCCCGTTGGCGAGTTGTCCGGCGGGTGGCGGCGACGCGCGCTGCTGGGGAAAGCGCTCGTGTCCGAGCCGGACCTGCTGCTGCTCGACGAGCCGACGAATCATCTGGACATCGACGCCATCCGCTGGCTCGAGGAGCACCTGTCGACCTTCGCGGGGGCGTTGCTGTTCGTGACCCACGACCGCGCGTTCCTCTCCCGGCTGGCCCTACGCATCGTGGAGCTCGATCGCGGCACCCTGTCCTCCTGGCCCGGAACGTACGCGTCGTATCTGGAGAAGAAGGCCGCGGCGCTCGAGAACGAGGCGCGAGACCTCGCCCGGCTGGATAAGAAGCTTGCCCAGGAGGAGGTGTGGATTCGTCAGGGCGTGAAGGCGCGACGGACCCGCAACGAAGGGCGCGTCAAGGACCTGATCGCTCTGCGCGCGACCCGGGCTGCGTATCGCGAGCAGTCCGGCAGCGTGCGCATGTCGATCGATGGCGGCGAGAGCTCTGGCCGTGTCGTGTTCGAGGCCGAGAATGTGAGCAAGACGTTCGAGGGGGAACCCGTCATCAGCGGGTTCTCCCAGCGAATCCTGCGCGGCGATCGTATCGGATTGATCGGCCCGAACGGATCGGGAAAGACCACGCTGCTGCGCCTGCTCGTCGGAGAGCTGGAGCCCGATACCGGAACCATCCGGCGCGGAACGCGCCTGCGGGTCGCCTACTACGATCAGCAGCGCGAGCAGCTGAATCCCGACCGAACGGTCGCCGATAGCGTGAACGAAGGCAACAGCACGGTCATCGTCAACGGGCAGCCCCGCCACATCATGGGGTATCTCGCCGATTTTCTCTTTCCGCGAGAACGAGCGCTGTCGCCCGTGAAGTCCCTGTCAGGAGGCGAGCGCAACCGCCTGCTGCTGGCGAGGCTCTTCGCCAGGCCGGCCAACGTCCTCGTGCTCGACGAGCCGACCAACGACCTCGATATCGAGACGCTGGAGCTGCTCGAGGAGCTGATCGGGGATTTCGACGGCACCGTGCTGCTCGTCAGTCACGACCGCGTCTTCCTCGACCGCATCGTCACGAGCACGCTCGCGTTCGAAGGGAATGGACGGGTCACCGAATACGTGGGAGGATGGCACGACTATCTGCGGCAGACATCGTCCAGTCGCAGTTCCGGACTGTCCGCTCCCAAAGCTGCCGAGCCCCGAACCCCGAGCCCCGAGCCCCTGTCCCCTGGCAAGCGCAAGCTCTCCTTCAAGGAACAACGGGAGCTTGAAGCACTCCCGGAGCGGATTGCGGCGCTCGAGACCGAGTTGGCAACCCTTCGCGCCGAGTCGGAATCGTCGGAGTTCTACAAAGCCGGAGGAGATCGCATCCGAGCCGTGCTCGCACGCATCGACGACGCAGCAAGGGAGCTGGAGTCGTCGGTCGCACGGTGGATGGAATTGGAGGAGAGGCGCTGAAGATTGCGGATTGGCGATTGTCGACTGGCAATGGACGGGATTGGCGATGTCAACGCGGCGGCTTGCGTGTCCCCGCGAGAAACTCGGAAGGCGTCTCGACGCGCAGCCCATGCCTGAGCGCGGACAGAAAGTGACGTCGGTTATCCGTGACAATCACTCTTGCGCCAGCGGCCCGGGCAATCTCGGCGATGTGCACATCGTAGATCCGCCCGCCGGAGACGCCGTCTTCGGCGATCAAGCGGAGCATGGACTTCCGGTCAGCCGACGGAAGGTCGTGCACCGTCATCCGGGCGAACACCTCATCCTCGACCAGGCGGATGGCGTCACCGGGAGTCAGCCGAAACTCCGGCGGCAGGCGGGTCGCCACTGACAGGAATTCGAGGCAGCAATGCCACGCGGTCCCGGGCGACGCGACGTTTTTCTCCGCCACGGCGTGAAGCAAGGACTGCGCAGGCGCGCTCTGCGGTCCCAGATCGATCAGCCCCGCCAGGAGTACGCTGGTGTCGAGGAACACGCTCACGGCCACCGGTTGCGCTCATCCTCGATCAGCGAAGCGATGTCGAGCACGGGACGCGAATCGGCGGGCGCGGTGGGCCGGGCGACCAAGCGCCGGCCCACTTTCACGAGCCTGGGGCCGGCCGCCACGCGCTCGATTCTGATTCCCGTGTCGTCGAGCGTGATCTCGAGTTCGGTCCCGGGTGTCAGGCCGGCGCGGTCCCGGACGGTCGCCGGTATTACCACCCGACCTGCCTTGTCTATGGTAGTTCGCATGGCATTATAATACCATGCACGACTCAAGAAATAAGCCACGTGCGCCGTGCCACTTACGGCCGGGCGAGATACCATTCCCGCGCGGTCGGATCAGTGCGCACGAAATCAAGAAGCCGCATCGCCACCTTCTGGCGCCCGCTCGTCGCCGGGTGCGTTCCGTCCGATTGAAACTCCGAACAGCTCCAGGTCAGGCCGTCACTGCGTGGCGTGAGACCGTCAGCCCACAGATAGGGTCCCCAGGCGAGCCACGGCGAGGCCGGGGAGGGACCGTCGTACCGGAGGCCACCTCGCAGCTGTTCCTGGATGGTCCACCGAACGGAAAAGCCGCTCTGGTAAGCGTAAGGCTCCGGGTTCAGAGTGGACGTGGCGTACCCGGCGTAGATCCGGCTCGAGAGATACGCCAGCTTCAGGTTCGGAAAGCGCGCCGGCAGGAGCTGCAGCACGCGGACGATGTTGTCTCGGAGCTTCTCTGCGTGACCGGGCCATCCCTCGGAGGGCTGCCGATCCGCGAGCTTGATCCATGCGGTTGCGACCTGCGCAGCGGTCACGCCCGCCGACTGCAGCCTGCTTGTGACCTGACTCCAGCACGGGCAACCAGGGTTGCTCCAGTCAGCGGCGGTCACGCCCCCCTGTGCGCCGTCCACCACAACGAGCCGCGAATCCCGGGACCCGTCGCCATCAGCCATCGGTTTGAACGTACTGAATTCCTGCGTCGTGTTCGACATGCCGATCGAAACGAAGACGTAACTGCCGGACGCGGAAGGCCTTCCGGCGGCGTCGAGCGGAGCGATCGCGCGGGCGCGCGCCAGGCCTTCGGCAAGATGAAAGGCGGGCAGCGCGCTCAAGCCACCGGGATACAGACCTCCACCCTCCCCCTGGTAGGTTCCTGCCAGGTCGCTGAGCGGCGTCAATCCGACCGAGGTGCGCGAGCATCCCTGCTGAGCAGGATCACCCGGCGACGTCGGCGAGGAGGTAACGGCGGGCGCACTGCTTCCGCAGCCGACCGCGAAACCGAGCGCGAGCGCAGGCCAGGTCGTGCAGATCATTCAGAACGTTAGACCGCGCAGCGCGCTGTGACGTTAAGGTCGAAGCGCCCCCCAATCCGCGATCGCGAATAGATGACCTATTCGAACGACTTCGTGAATAGTTCCTCGATCGCCTTCTTGCCGTGCTCGTTGATCGACCGCGTGCCCGTGCCGGTGAAATGCGGGTGTGTCACACGTGGCGTGCCGCCGAGCGTCTTCCAGTCCGTGCCGCTCCACTCGAACCAGCCAGGCTTTTCCTGGTCGAAGACGAACAGGGGCTTGTTGCACAACTTCGCGAATTCGGCTCCCCATCCGGTGCCCCCGCGCACGGTTCCGTCCTCCAGGATCGCCCCGACGACATAGATTTCCTGTCCGTGGTTCACCTGGTACCAGAGCGTCTGAAGAATCTTTCGCATGGTGGGGCTGTCGGTATAGCGGCGATGCATCAGCCGCGAGACGTACTCGAGGCTGACATCTCCCGCCTGCAGCTCTTCGTGATTCAGCACGCGGATCCCGCGGCGTCTCGCCTCGGTGTGCCCCTCGAAGGTGAAGTTCACCTCTTCGATACCGTGCCGTTCGGCGCATGCGCCAAACTCCGCCTCTGCGCCCGGGGCAGCGCCGCTGAACAGAATGAAATCCTCTCGGTTCATCTTTTCGCGCTCGTTTTCCTTTTTGGCGTGGTGCTCTTCGCCTTCGTGCTTTTCCTCTTGGCGACCTTGGTGGCCTTCGTACGTGAAGCCGTGGCCCGTTTGGCCGCGGGTGCAGGTTCCAGGGTTTTGCCAGACTTGAGTGCCGCCGCCCGCTCGACGATCTTCGCCAGCATCGCGCCTGCCTCGCCCCCTTTGGCGGGACGCTGCGACTGCCAGACATCCGGTTTGTCGGCGGCAAGGATGTCTTCGAAATCTCCACCGCTCTTCACGCTCTTCGGCGCGAACTCGGTGATGTCGAGCTCGCCGGCCCACTCGTCCTTGTGCTTGATCAGGAGCCAGCTGCGACCGTCGCCGCCGCCCCAGCGTCCGCCGGTGCGGACGAGCACCCACGAACCTTTGAGCTTGTAACCGTCCAGTGTGAACTTCAGGTCACCCGTGCGCAGCGCGGCGCTCACGTCGTCCACTTCGGCCGACCAGGTGCCCTGGTCCCAGAGCATCACGATGCCGGCTCCGTAACCGGATGGAATCACTCCCTCGAACGTGCCGTACTCGATCGGGTGATCCTCGACGTGCATCGCCAGTCGCTTGGTCTTTGGATCGAGCGACGGTCCCTTGGGAACCGCCCACGACAGCAGGACGCCATCGTGCTCCAGTCGGAAGTCGTAGTGCAGGTGGCTGGCGAGATGTTTCTGCACGCAGAAGAACCGCGGTTTGCCCTTGCGCTGCGCGCGGTCCTTCTGCTCGTCGCCGACCGGCTCGGGTGACTTCGTGAAGTCCCGCTTCCGGTGGTACTCCTTGAGCGCCATCGATCAGTGGCTTTCGGCGGAGCTCTCGCGCATCATGCGGCGGATCGGCACGACGAGTAGCGCGAGCACGGCCGCGGCCACGAAGAGCGAGATTGCCGTCCGCTGGAAGAGCGCCGGCATCTGGTCCAGTTTCTCCGGGTCGACGTGGCCGCCGACAATGCCGGCGATCAGATTGCCGAGCGCCGCGGCCATGAACCAGACGCCCATCATCTGACCGGCGAACTTCTTCGGAGCAAGTTTCGTCATCGAGCTCAGACCGACCGGGCTCAACGCGAGTTCGCCGAAGGTCTGGAGCAGGTAGCTCACGCTGAGCCACAT